>DATLIO010000506.1:0-2677 GCA_035539355.1 Luteolibacter sp. | reverse complement strand
GGCTCGAACCCGCGACCTCCAACGTGACAGGCTGGCGCTCTAACCAACTGAGCTACCGCTCCATGTCCCGCTCGGGTGCGCGGAAGCTAGGTAGCCGGATTGGCCCGTGCAATACCTTTTTTCATGTTTGTGGAATTTTTTTCAGGAAAGGATTTCGACAGCCGCTTCGAGCGACGGGAGGTCCTCGACGGAGTGGATGGTCACGTCCTTGTCGATCTTGGAAACGAGGCCGGCGATGACCTTTCCGGGTCCGAGTTCGATGAAATTGCGGTGGCCCAATGCGATCAGCGCGCGGATCGATTCGGTCCAGCGGACGGATCCGGTGACCTGTTGCTCGAGCGAGCTGCGGATTTCATCGGCGGATGAAACGACGCCCGCGGTGTAGTTCGCGACGACGGGGATCGAGGATGGGTTGATGGTGAGTGCCGCGAGTTCGAGCGCGAGTTTGTCCTGCGCGCTCTTCATGAGGCGCGAATGGTAAGCGCCGGCGACGTTGAGTTTGATCGCGCGGCGGATGCCGAAGTCCTTGGCCTGGGCGATCGCGGCGTCGATGCCTTCGACGGTGCCTGAGAGAACGATCTGCCCCGGAGCGTTGAGGTTGGCGACATCGACGTTCGCCGCGGCGGCGAGCGCGCGGACTTGTTCTTCCTCACCGCCGATGAGCGCCGCCATCGAACCTTGCGTGGCTTGGCAGGCTTCTTCCATGAATGCGCCGCGTTTGGCGACGATCCTCAGGCCGTCTTCGAGCGAGAACGTGCCGGCTGCGGCATGCGCGGTGAATTCACCCAGCGAAAGGCCTGCGGCGGCGACGGGATTCAAACTCGGGACGCGTTCGCGCAGCAATGCGAGCGTGATGAGTCCGTGGAGGTAAAGGGCGGGCTGGCAGCGCGAGGTTTTCGTCAGTTCTTCCTCGGGTCCTTCGAACATGATGTCGGTGAGCGAGTAACCGAGTGCTTGGTCGGCTTTCTGGGCGATCAAGCGGGCTGTCGGACTGGTTTCGACGAAGTCCTTGGCCATGCCGACTTTTTGTGCGCCTTGGCCTGAGAAGAGAATGACGGTATCTGACATAGGTGTTGTGTGATGAGATTGGGAAAAGCGTTCAGAGAGGACGGATCTTGATGACGCGGTAGGCGACTTCGTCCATGTGATCGGTGATCATGATGGGGCCGCTGATTTTTTCACCGAAGCCGACGGCGGTTTTGAATTTGCTGGCGGCGATGGCTTGTTTCAGTTCGGGGCTGCCGAGTTCGTAGGAAAGGACTTTCGCGCCGTTGAGCCAGTGTTCGACGTGGTTGCCTTTGACGATGATCTTCGACTCGTTCCATTCGCCGGGTGCCTTGAGGACCTTTTCGGCGGAGGGAGGGATGATGTCATAAAGGGCGGCCGTCTGGCGTTTCGGACCGACCTTGGCGTCGGGGTGGCCGTTGTCGTCGAGCATCTGGTATTCCGGGCCGGGAGCACCGCCGCGCTTTTCATCGATGAGGTATTTGAGGCCGTTGTTGCCTTTCTCGGCGATCTTCCATTCCCAGACGAGTTCGTAGTCGGTGAAGGATTCGGTGGTGACGATGTTTCCGCCCGGGGCCTTGGCGGGTTTGATGAGAATGCCGTCCTCGACTTTCCAGCCTTCGCCGGGAGGTGTCTGTTTGTTGAAAGCGCGCCAGCCGGTGAGGTCCTTGCCGTTGAAGAGCAGCTTCCAGCCGGCGGCTTTTTCGGCGTCGGTGAGTTCGGCGCGGAGCGGTGAAATCGCGGTGAGCGCGAGGAGGATCAGGGCGGAAATTTTCATGGGTTGTGGTGGGGAAGTGTTTTTCGGTGCCTGAGGGTTTGTCACGTCTGATTCTGTGGGCGTAAATGACGCCGTGGCGAGGTTACGGTCGATCTTCACGGGATGTTGCCTCGCCGGGGCGGTGGGAATTTTTTCCGGCTGCAACACGCTGTCGTTCTACCGGCAGGCGGTCGGCGGGCAGTTCGAGATCGTGAGGAAAAGCCGTCCGAACGCGGAAGTCATGGCGGATCCGGCGTCGAAAGCGTTGGTGAAGACGAAACTCGCGGAGGTGGAGGAGATCCGGAAATTCGCGGAGGAGCATCTGTCGTTGCCCGGAAAGGAAAGCTACGGGCGGTATGCGGATCTCGGCCGGGAACATGTGACGTGGGTTTTGTATGCCGCGCCGGAATTTTCGCTGGAACCGAAGACGTGGTGGTATCCGACGCTTGGAAGGCTGGATTACCGCGGGTTTTTCAATCCGGAGGATACGGAAGCGCTGGCGGGGAAACTGAGAGGAGAGGGATTTGATGTTTATACCGGTGGGGTGGATGCCTATTCGACGCTGGGCTGGCTGCATGATCCGGTGCTCAACACGTTCGTGGAATCGGCGGATGTGGACCTTGCGGAGCTGATTTTCCACGAACTGACCCATCGGAAGATTTTCCGGAACGGGGCGACGACTTTCAATGAGTCACTTGCGAATGCGGTGGCGGAGGAGGGCGTGAAACGCTGGCTGGCCCATCACCGGCGCTGGGCGGATCTGAGGCATTTCGAGGCGCGGTTGGTGAGGCGGGGGCAGTTTTACGATCAAATCGACCGGACGCGCGCGGATCTGAAGGAACTTTACGGTTTCGGGGTTCCGGAAACCGAGATGCGGCTGAAGAAAAAGCGGCTGTATGCCTCGTTGCAGCAGAG
>DATLIO010000505.1:0-1739 GCA_035539355.1 Luteolibacter sp. | reverse complement strand
CGCTACTATGAATCTCGTAATGTGAAGGTTGTCGTGCTTTCGGAATACGGCATCTCGCCGGTTTCGAAGCCGGTCCATCTGAACCGCCTGTTCCGGAACAAGGGCTGGATCCAGGTGAAGGACGAACTGGGACGGGAGACGCTCGACTGCGGAGCCTCGAAGGTTTTCGCCGTCGCGGACCATCAGGTGGCGCATGTTTACGTGAACGATCCGTCCCTGCGCGACGAGGTGAAGCGGTTGCTGGAAGCAACCGACGGCATCGACGAAGTGCGGGTGCCGGAGGAAATGTGGGGTGCCGGAACCGGAACGGAGCGGGCGGGGGATTTCATCGCCGTTTCGGACGCCGACGCGTGGTTCACCTACTATTTCTGGAATGATGACGCGAAGGCTCCGGACTACGCCCGGACGATCGATATCCACCGGAAACCGGGTTACGATCCGTGCGAGTTGTTCGTCGATCCGTCGATCGCGCTGCCGAAGCTCACGATCGTGAAATTCCTGCTGAAGAAAAAACTCGGCCTGCGGGGATTGCTGGAGGTGATCCCGTTGGATGCGTCGCTGGTGAAAGGTTCGCACGGCCGCGATCAGGTGGACCCCATGGAAAGACCCGTTCTGATGGGAGCGGCGCCGGTCGAAAAGGCGGAAGATGTCGCGGATCTGATTGCGCGTATGGTTACGGGTGTCTGAGTTATGCGATTAAACTGCGCATTTATCGCAATCATTTATTGCGCTTTTGAGTCGGTGGCGGTAAAGTCGGGGGCTTTCCTGCGGACCCTTTCCGATGAGCGCCACCCTTGTCACCCCCCGGAAGAAATACAGCGCGCGCAGCTTGGCCGCCGGTGCGGTTTTCTGCCCTGCCTGCCGGAAAAAGTTGGAGGACCGGGGCATCCAGAAGTGTCCGGCCTGCGGATTCGCGGGGGAACACACGATGTGGCTTTTCCCGTTGGATCCGCCGCCGCTGGAGACCATTTCGGATCATGCGGAATTGTTTTCCCCGCGTGATCTGGCGCTCGTCCGGAAGTCGATCGAACTTCTGCGGAAGCAGTTTCCGCAGATTCATTGGAAAGTGGTCACCGCTTCCCTCCGGGAGAACGAAGACGCCGGATTGTTTTCGTTCTGGCTTCTGAACGTGAGCCCGCCGGGCGGGCAGGAAATGCCCGGTTGCCGGGCGTGGACGGTGTTGTTCGTGATTTTTGCCGATGGCCAGACCGCGATCGTGCCGGGCTATTCCGCGGAGATCTGGCTTTCGGGGCACGATTGGGGGCGTCTGCTCAAAGGGTTCATGGTGGTGGTCAAGCGCAAGGGGTATGGAATCGCTGTCCGCAATTTCATGAGGGAGGCAGGGCGTGCGCTGGACAAGTCATGGATGAAGGCGCGCCGGGCGGTTCGGAAAAAACATCAACGGGCATTGAGGCCGATTTCCTGATCCGCATGATCCGTGTGTTTGGAAAGATCCTGGCTGGCTGGTTGTTGGCGATGACGCTCGCGGCCGCGAACTCCGGCCCTCCTGGAGCGGGAGAGAAACGGCCGCAGGACGGGATCTATGATCCGGCGGGGGTGATTTCTCCACAGGGGAAAAGCGCCCTGATCCGTGAGGCGACCTCGATCCGGGAAAGCTCCGGCATCGACATGTTGGTCGTGGTGGTCGAGCGGCTCCACGATTGGGAACCGCAGGCTCTGGCCGAAGAACTGGCGAACCGATGGGGATATCACGGCGGTCGGGCGCTGGTGCTCTGGGT
>DATLIO010000504.1:0-3665 GCA_035539355.1 Luteolibacter sp. | reverse complement strand
GGTTGCGGCGGAACGTCGCAGCCAACTGAAGATCACTCGACCGGCAACGCCCGCAATGGCGGCGGATCCTCATCGACGGGTTGGGCCCTGAGCGGCGGCCGCTCGTTTTGGATCGGGCGTGCCCGTGGTGGCGGCGCTGCTTCGTTCTGAAGATCCTCCTCGCTCACGACCTGCGCGCGTGCGGGATGGATGGGGCAGAGATCTTCTTTCGCCAAAGCGATGTCATTCGGCACGCTGTCGGTGTAAGCCGTGCCTTCGGCTTCGCACCCGGCGGTCGCGCGTTTGCTGGAAAGACGGCAGAGCCGGCAATCGACGAGCTTCACTTTCGTCGCGAGTTCACCGGCTTTGTAGCCGAGGCGATCCGCGGTTTTCATCACATCGACCCAGACCGGCAATGCGAGCGTGCCGCCGTAACCGCCCTGGACGGTCTTCTTCGGTTGGTCGAAGCCGACCCAGACGGCGCAGGTCAGCGAGGAGGTGTAACCGGCGAACCACGCGTCTTTGAAATCGTTCGTCGTTCCGGTTTTGCCGGCGCAGGGTTTGTCGAAGCCGAGGCGTTTCACGGATGCCGCGGTTCCGGTCGAAGTCACCTGCGTGAGGATTTTCGAAATCGACCATGAGGAACCGGAGGATGCCGCCTGGTAGGAAAGTGGTTTGTTGGAGAAGAGGACGTTGCCTTCGCGATCCTTGATTTCGGAAATCAGATACGTGCGGAAGCGTTCGCCGTCGTTCGGGAAGAGGCTGTAGGCGCTGGCGATTTCCCTTGGAGTCGCTTCCCACGCACCCAGGAAAGATGCGGGCCGCTCGGGCATCGGACGGCTGAAGCCGACGCTGCGGCTGACATTCTTCACTTCGGAAAGTCCGGCGTAGTTGCCGACGCGGACCGACATCGTGTTCCGCGAGCGGATCAAACCGTAGGACACGGGTTCCATGCCGCCGAAGGTTCCGTCGGAGTTGCCGGGCCGCCAGTTGGCGCCGCCTTTGATCTCGCCCGGTTGGATCGGGCCGTCGCTGATCCGCGTGTCAGGCCGCAGGCCTTTGTCGAAGGCGGCGAGGTAGACGAAGGGTTTGAAAAGAGAGCCGACCTGACGATAGGCCTGCGTCGCACGGTTGTAGCGGGATTCATCCGCATTGCGGCCGCCGACGAGCGCGAGCACGGCGCCGGTGCGGTTTTCAACGACGACCACGGCTCCTTGGATATACTCGGGCTCCTTCCGGGTTTCCTGCGGAAGGGCATTCCATGCGGAGCGCGTCTGGTGCGGGTAACCGGAGCCGCGTTCGAGTTCGCGGAGCTTTATGTTGAGCGCGTCTTCGGCGCGCTGCTGGATCCGCATGTCGACGGTGGTGACGATGGTCAGGCCGCCCAGTTCGATGTTCTGCTTTTCAAGGATGACCTCGAGATCGTTGCGGATGGCATCCATCGCGTAGGACTCCTCGTGCTCGCGGCGCCACATCGGGCGGACGGTGATTTCGTCTTTCTTCGCCGTGTCCGCTTCGGTGCGGGTGATCGCATCGGCGTCGACCATCCGTTCGAGCGTCGTGTTGCGCTCGCGTTGGGCGGCCTCGATGTCCTTGAACGGGTTGAAGGCATCCGGACCACGGACGATGCCGGCGAGCAGCGCGGACTCGGAGAGCGTGAGCTGCGACGGATGCTTTTCGAAATAGATCCGTGAAGCTTCGCCGACGCCCTTGATCTGGCGGCCCCAGTTGATCTGGTTGATGTAGGCTTCGAGGATCTCGTCCTTGCTCATGCGCCGCTCGATGCGGACGGCGATGGCGATTTCGAGGAATTTCCGGTCCACCTGTTTGATGACGTCGCCGCGTTTTTCGCCGCGCTTCAGTTGGAAAATGTCCGATGAGAGCTGCTGCGTGATGGTGGATGCGCCCTCGCGCTTGCCCTGGAGGTTTTTCACGAAGGCACGGACCATCCCGACCGGGTCGAAGGCTCCGTGTTGGTAAAACCGCTCGTCTTCACGGGCGAGGATCGCTTTCCGGAAGCTCTCGGCGACCTGCTTGAGCGGAACGATCGAGCGCTTTTCGCCGTGGATGCGGCCGATTTCCGTGCCCTGGCGGTCGAGGATGACGGTCCGTTCCGGCATCGCATGGAGCTTCGAAAGGTCGTAGCGGGAGGCCCGGAAACCGTAGAAAACGGCAAGGATCAGCACGGCGTAGAGTCCTGCAACCAAGGGATGTCCGAACATCCGCGCCAGAAGCCGCAACGGATTGCCGAACGGACGGGTCAGCACGTTCAGCAGATGGAAAGGCCAGAACAGCAACAGGGAAATGGCACCCGGCGAGCTTCGGCGATGGTTATGATCAGGCGGGTTGCGTTTTGGCATCGGCGTGAGAAAATTAGCGCGTCATGGAGAAATCTTCCACACCGGATTGCGGTATCAGACGAAACCACCGGACTGCTCCGCTGTTGAAGCATACAACGATGAAAAGACCTTTTGTATTCACTTTCGCCCTTGGATTGGCGGCCCTCGGATTTTCCTCCGGGAGCGCGGATGCAAGGGAGCCTAGCGCGAATATTGAAGATTTGATGAATTTGGAGCGAAAAGTTTCCGCGGTCGCGCTCAAGGCGATGCCGGCGACGGTGGCGCTCGTTTCCGAGGATGTCGGTTCGTCCGGCTCTGGGGTGATCATCAACAAGGACGGCCTGATCCTGACCGCCGCCCACGTCATCCAGGGCGTGAAAGAGGTCCAGGTGGTGTTTCCGAACGGCCGGCAGACGCCGGGCAAGGTGCTCGGCGCCAATTACTCGAAGGACATCGGCATGGTCCAGATCGAGGAAAAAGGTCCGTGGCCGTTCATGGAACAGGGGCTCTCACGGCCTCTCGAAGCCGGTGATTGGGTGGTCGCCATGGGGCACGCCGCCGGTTTCGATCCGGGCAGGACGCCGCCGGTGAGATTCGGGCGCGTGATGTCGAAAGGACCCGGAAATTTCCTGACCACCGACTGCAAGCTGATCGGCGGCGATTCGGGCGGACCGCTTTATGATTTGGACGGCAAGGTCGTCGGCATCAATTCGTCGATCGGCTATTCGCTGCAGAACAACAACCACGCGGGGATCGATGGTTTCAAAGCCGACTGGGACCGGTTGCTTGCCGGCGAAGCCTGGGGTGAGCTGCAGATGAACCCGCTCGACAATATGGAGAAGCCGGTTCTCGGCATCAGGATGGGCCAGTCCCGCGGACGGGGCGTGCCGGTGGATTCAGTCAGCCCTGGAAGCCCCGCCGAAAAAGCCGGTCTGAAGGGTTACGATGTCATCAGAGCGATCGACGGCATCCAGATCCGCAGCCGGAACGACCTCGAGGAAACGCTGGTGAAGCGCCAGGCGGGCGACAAGGTGAAGATCGAAATTCTCCGTGACGACCAGAAGATCGATCTGGAAGCGACGTTGGTGACGTTGGAATCCCTGCAACAGCCGAAGAAATGAACCTTTTTCCAAGAACCATGAAACCGGCCCTTTTCCTCATGGCAGCGCTTGCTCCCGCCTGGGTGTATTCCCAGGAGTTCAGGCTGCCCGGATTCGGCAAGGAGGAAGAAATCCCGCTTCTTTCACCGGCGGAGCGTCAGACGGTTGAATCGCAGCGGAGTGAATTTTCGAACGCGTTTGGTCCTGCCCTGAAGACGGCCGCGAGATCGACGGTGCGGATTTATTA
>DATLIO010000503.1:0-1845 GCA_035539355.1 Luteolibacter sp. | reverse complement strand
TCGGGGATACGGGGGACGTCGGCGAGGATGACGACGGCGGAGTTGTTGAGATCCTCTTCGGTCAGAGCGGCGGCGGAAATGACCCGCGGGTCCATGAGGAACTGGCCTTCGGCCTTTTTTCCGCCGATCAATGCGGTGGAGGGAGCAAGTGCGAGTGCGGAATAACCGGCCGCGCGTTCGAAGAAAGAACCGGCTGGATTTCCGTCGACGAGCAGGACGGGAAGCGTGCCGCGGACGGGAATGACCTGCGAAGTGCGGTCATCGGCAGGCAGGTCATCGTTCGCATCGATGATCGCGGTGACGACGGTGGGGCCGGCTTTCGTGAAACGATGGCGGAACTCGAGCGTTTCCTTCTGTCCGGGGGTGAGCAGACCGACGGGATTTTCCGTGGAACGTCGACCGTCGATTTCGATGGCGACCGGGCCGGGAGTCACGGCTTCGTTGCCGGTGTTTTCGACGGTGACGCGGAACGTGACTTCGCGGTCCGTTCCGACGACCGAGCGGGAGGCTTCGAGCGAAGCGAGGCCGACGTTGCGGAAGGTCGACGGCGCGCCGAAGTCACGGACGAGAAGCTTGGGCTTCGCCGGCATGCCTTTCCAGGCGTTGCCGAGATTGTCCCATGAGGAGGGATTTTCCAACCGCCAGCCGGCGCGTTGGGAATCGGTGAAGACGATGATTTCCTTCGAGGCATTGGTGCCTTCGGAAAGAGCGAGGGTCGCCATGCCGAGCGCTTCATGCGCACGGAAAGTGCCGCCGATCGGTTGGAGGGAATCGAGGACGCCGAGAACGTCGGCACGATGGGTCAGCGGAGCGGCGGTGATCGCCTGCGGGGCGGGGCCGCCGAGAACTACGGTGAATGCCGTACCGCGGGGAGCGTCTTTCACGAGTTGCTTCGCTTCTTCGACGGCCTGTGAAAAGACGGACTTGCCGTTGTTCTGGAGCTGCATCGAGGAGGAGGCGTCGATGACGAGCGCGACGTCCCGCCTGCCGCTGGCTTCGAAGCGGCGGAGATTGAGGATTTTCTCCATGAAACCGAGTCCGGCGGCGAGCAGCAGGATCGCGATCGCGATGCCGCGGACGATCCAGCGGGGTTTTCTGGAAGTGAGGACGAAGGAGCCGCCGAACAACGCGATGCCGATGAGTGCGGCGGGAAGAACGAAAAGCCATGGCACTTTCGAATCAGGCGTGAGGAATGGTCTCGCGAGCGCCAGTGCGAGCAACCCGAGAAGCAGGCAGCGGGCGGCCATGAGAAGCAGATCCTCCCACTCCATGCGGCGTTTGCGGACGGCGACGGTGTCGAAGAGGAAACGCATGGCGCCCCATTCGATCGGCTTCGCCGCCTGCTGGCGGACGAGGTGGATGATGATGGGGATCGAAATGCCGGCCAGTCCGGCGAGGAGCCATGGATTGAGGAAGAGCATTTATTTGCGGCCGCCGAAGTAGCGGAGAAGGGTGTCCCGGAGCGGGGTTTTGGTGTTCACGGCGACGTAGTCCGCGCGCATTTTGCCGCAGGCGGAATCGATGCGTTTCACGAAGGTGCGGATCTTTTCGAGATAGGCGGCGCGCACGGCCTGCGGGTCGATGCGCAGCATGGGCGAGATGGCTTCGAGGTCCTTGAAACGCTGGAAGCTTTTGAAAGGGAAGGTGAGCTCTTCTTCGGCCATGAGGTGGAAGATCACGAGCTCGTGCTGCCGGTAGTCGAAGTGGTGGAGGGCTTCGACGATCTTTTCCGGATCATCGAAGAGATCGGAAATGAGGATGACGAGGCCGCGGCGAGGGATGCGTTCGGCGACGTGGTGGAGGACGGCGGCGCAATCGGTGTCGTCTCCGGGTTTGGTTTTGTGG
>DATLIO010000502.1:0-7195 GCA_035539355.1 Luteolibacter sp. | reverse complement strand
CCCATCAACACTCCGTCGCCGTCACGTGTCCGCTCGGTAGCGATGATTTTGCCACCACCGAGGATCTGTCCCGTGGTCTCCGTGATGCGGGTGACCAGGCCGCTCGCATCGCGATGCTCCGTCACGGAATACCTGCCCGGATATTTGCCTCCGAAATCGACATAAGCGACCAGATCGCCCGTCGCATCGTTCCGCTCGTAGCCCGTGCGGAAGGTGCCGACGAAGTCGCTTGAGACGCCGAACCGCCTCTCCCGGCCGTAATCGAACACCATCAGCGATGCCGCGGAAAATTCCCCGCGCGAAGCCCCGCTTCCCCGTGTCGATCCCTGGCTCGCACCCCGGACGTCCGTCAGCCCGCTCCGTTGGTTCCGGGAAATGCCCGCAGGCAGCTTGGGATCGCGCGGCTTGTAGTTGCCCGCTTCACGCGGATCCTGCGGACGCGGCTGCCCACCTCCACCGGTGTTGAATTTCCCCGGATCGTAAAGCCGCTCGGGCAGACGGTCGCGGAGGTTTTCCATTTCCCGCAGTCTCGAGGCGACGTCCAATCCCTGATACCGTGCGCCTCCCGGGATGACCACCCGGTTTCCTCCGGGAAGAACCCGGCCCTGATTCAGCGATCCCGCCGACGAGCCGCGGGAATTGGCGTTTCCTCCGAATGAGAGCCGCGGATTTCCCTGACCGGCTCCGGGAGCTTTGAACGCTTCACGGACGGACGGAGTGAATTTCGGAGTCCTTGGCTGCTGTTTCTGCGCTTGGACGTTTGCGATGCTGGCGAGCAAAATGACAATGATGAGGTTCGTTTTCATGGAATGAGGTGGTTGTTCATCCCGTTCTCTGGCGCTCCGCCGGCCGGCGTTACACGGTTTCTGAAAAAATGTTCCGCTTGAACCCCGCATCCCCCGGCATTCAACTCCTTCCATGAACGGCGGCCCGCAATCCCTCCACGATCTCGGTTTCGCCGAAATCGACGGTTTGCTGCGCACCGAAGGCATCAACCCGGTCCACACCAAGGCGCTCTGGCGCGCCCTGCATCGGGATGCCGAAGCCGATCTCTCCACCCGCACGGATTTCCTGCCGCCGCTTCTCCGCTGGGTTCAGGAAAATGTCGGCGAAGGAAAACGCTTCTTCCTCGATGTTCCGGAAGTCGCCGATGAAACGCACAGCTCGGACGGACTCACGAAAAAGTTCCTTCTGAAACTCCGCGACGGCCAGACCATCGAAACGGTCCTCATGGGTTACGACGGCCGCCAGACGGCATGCGTCAGCACCCAGGCCGGCTGCGCGATGGGATGCGTCTTCTGCGCCACCGGTCAGATGGGATTCGTCCGCCACCTCCGCCCCGGCGAAATCATCGCGCAGGTCAACCACGTCCGCCGCGTCCTGAAACAGTACGCGCCGGACAAACGGCTGCGCAACCTGGTCATGATGGGCATGGGCGAGCCGCTCCACAATTACGACTCGGTGATGCACGCGCTCGGCACCATTTCCGATTCCCGCGGCGCGAGCATCGGACCGTCGAAGATTTCCGTCAGTACGGTGGGCCTCGTACCTGCGATCCTCCGCCTCGCCGACGAAGCACAGCCTTACAACCTCGCCGTCAGCCTCCACGGCTCCACGGAGGAGGAACGCTCGGCGCTCATTCCCGTCAGCAAGAAATACAATCTCGAATCGCTCGTCGATGCCTGCCGGAAATACGGAGCCATCACCGGCCGGCGCATCTTCTTCGGCTGGACGCTCATCCAGGGGAAAAACGATTCCGAGGAAACCGCCCGTCGTCTCGCGGAACTGCTCAAGGGCATCGACGCCCACATCAACCTGATCCCGCTCAACCCGACCAGCGGCTTCGATGGCAAAACCTCCGCCAACACCGCCGGCGTGAAATTCCAGCGCATCCTCCGCGACGCCGGATTCCCCTGCACCTTCCGCCAACGCCGCGGCATCGATGTCGCCGCAGGCTGCGGGCAGTTGAAAGCCGATAAAAAATCACGCGCCGCTTCGTAGATCCCATCCCTTCCGCGCCAACGCGCATCGCCGCCATGAAACCCACCCTCATCCTCCTGGCGTTCGCGCCCTCGCTTTTCGCCATCGAGCTCAAACCCGGCAACGAAGGCATCGGCGTCAAAGCCGGCGCTCTCGGCGGATTCTCGTTCTCGTATCCGACGATCACCACGCAGTCGAAAAAGGAACTCAACCCGATCGAAGCCCGTCCTGCCGGTGCGAACGCCACGCTCAAATACGCCGGCGGCACGACCGTCGAAGTCACCACCAACGCGGACGGCAATGTCACCTACACCTTCAGCGGTCTGCCCGCCGATGTGAAATCGCTTTCCACCGGCACGCTCATCGACATCTCGTTCGGCCGCGGCGGCAAATGGAAGGTCGGCGACAAGGAAGGCGTCTTTCCCCGTGAAAAAGCCACACCGCCGCATTTCTTCAGCGGCAACGGCAACCACATCACCTTCTCGAACCCCGCCGGCGACGCGCTCGACCTCACCATCCCGGATTACTCGTTCATCCAGCTCACCGACAACCGCGAGTGGCGCATGAACGCCTACAGCCTGAAGTCGTTCATCAACGTCAACAGCTCGACGAAATCGATCAAACTCAAGGTCGGCGTCACCAAAGGCAGCGGTGATACGAAAGTCCTCGATCCCTTCGGCCAGGTCGTCGCCGAAGACTGGCCGGAGAAAATCAAATCCGAAGAGGAGCTGAAAGCCGACGCCACTTCCGAGAACACCTACTACGCCTCGCTCAACGCACCGAAGCTCGACATCTACGGAGGACTCCCCGGCAGCGGCGCGCAGCTCGGCTTGAAAAAGACCGGCTTCTTCCACATCCACAAGGCCGGCGACAAATCCTATCTCGTCAATCCCGAGGGCAACCTGTTCTTCCACACCGGCCTCTGCGGCTTCCAGCCCAGCGACGACTACACCTACATCAAAGGCCGCGAAAACATCTACGCCTGGCTGCCCAAAGCGAACGATCCCGTCTACGCGTCCGCATTCCGTAAAGACGATCCGACCGCGTTCTCCTTCTACGTCGCGAACACGATCCGCAAGTACGGACAACCCTACGAATCGGAAGCCTTCGCCAACCGCATGATCGATCGCGTTCGGAAGTTCGGCTTCAACTCCATCGGCGCGTTCTCCGGCATCCCCGCCGCCGCGAAGGAAAAGAACTTCCCCTACGTCGTCAGCCTCCCGCTCAGCAAGTGGAGCGTCGGCATCGAAACCGTTCCCGGCGCCCACGAAGTCTGGGATCCCTTCGATGCAAAAACCGTCTCCATCATCGAGAAGACCCTCGCCGAGAAACTCACTTCGCGCCTGAACGATCCGCTCCTCATCGGTTACTTCGTCGTCAACGAACCCCGCTATGACGAGCTTCCCAAAGTCATCCCGTCGCTCAACGGCGACCAGGCCTGCAAGCGCGCGTTCGTCGATTTCCTGAAAGCCAAATACAAGGACATCGCCGCCTACAACACCGCGTGGAAAGCCACCGCAACCAGCTTCGAGGAACTCGTCCCGAAAGGTCTCGGTCTCACCACCGATGCCGCGAAAGCCGATTCGAAAGCCTTCACCGGCGTCTTTCTCGACAAGCTCTTCAGCCTCATCGAAACCAACTTCCGCAAAGCCGACAAAAACCACCTGCTCATCGGCTACCGCTACCAGCCGATCACCATCAAGGACCAGCAGCTCTGCGAGATCACCGGCAAGTACGTCGACATCAATTCCTACAACTACTACACCCACGAACTCGACAAGGAGCACCTGAAGCAGATCCACCAATGGACCGGCGGCAAGCCGATCATGCTTTCCGAGTTCTACTGGACCGCCGCCAACGAATCCGGACTTTCCGGCGGCGGCAATGAAGTCGGCACCCAACAGAACCGCGGGCTCATCTACCGCAACTACGTCGAGCAGGCCGCATCACTCGGCTTCGTCGTCGGCATCGAATGGTTCACGCTCATCGACCAGGCTGCCACCGGCCGTTGGTTCAGCCAATACAACGGTGAAAGCTCCAACAGCGGCATCTTCAACGTCGCCGACCGCCCGTGGAAACCGATGGTCACCGAAATGGCGAAAACCAACAACACGATCTATGACGTGATTCTTGGCAAACGTCCTCCGTTCGTCTGGGAACAGGCGAAGGTCCTGCAGCAGCAGCGCAAGTAATTCATCCAATCCATTCAAGGGGCGGTCGATGACCGCCCCTTTTTTTTTGGCATCCGGCACCGGAATCACGGGCTGTCATCGACGATTCCACACCGAAAAACCCCTCTGCAACGCCATCTCGCAACCCTGCAACGCCCCGTTGCCCGGCTGCAATGGCATCTCTCCGTCTGACAATCGCGTCTTCCTCCTCTGCAACGGCGCATCACCGGCAAGCAATAACCTGTTTCGTCGCTGCAACGGCCCGTTGCTCCTCCGCAATGCCTTCTTCCGCCTCTGCAAAGGCCCGTTGCCTGTCTGCAACGCCCTCTTTCACCTCTGCAAAGGTCCGTTGCACGTCTGCAAAGGCGTCGTCCTCCTCTGCAAAACCCCATTACCGGTAAGCAATAACCCGTTTCACCGCTGCAATCGCACGTTGCGCCTCTGCAATCGCGACGTTCCCAACGACATCGACAAAATCAGGCTCTATCTCCCGATCTGATCGAGCAGTCCCTCGCGGAGCCTCCAGAAATCCACATCGCCGCCGAGCCCGTTCGCCATCAGCGCGAACGTGTATTCCTTTTCCCCCCGCTTCACGAAGCCCACTTCCGTCCGCACTCCGGACATCGCGCCGCGTTTCGATCGCATCGAGCCATCCCGGTTCGCGGGCAACGTCTCAAAGAACGCCTTTCCCTGCGCTCCCTGGCGCGCCTTCAGGTTCACCATCGCCAGATCCACCGGCCGGATCATCGTCGCCCGCGCCAGACCGCTGCCATCGATCAACCGCAGACCCGCGAACGAAACCCCGGCCTTCTCCCAATGACTCCGGAGCACCTCCACCGGATCCGCGTCTGCCTTCGCACCCATCATCAGGAAAAAACTCTGCGCCTCGAGATTGTCGCTCACGAGCTGCATGTGATCGACGATCTCCGGCAACGGCGCCGAACGATGCACCGCGATCACTTTCTCCGGTTGGCCCGTCATCTTCCTGCCACCGAAAACCACGCCGCGGCGCTCCAACGCCACCCGCAGGATATCCCCCGCCAGCTTCGGCGGATCCGGCACCGCTCCCCGCACGGTGAAACCTTTCGCCCCCATCGGCACCGAACCCCGCGCTTCGATCCGCTTCGCATACGGCGATGAGTAGATCATGACACGATCCCCGCTGTCTTGCGGCCCCGTCGTCACCTGCACATCCCATTCGACACCTTTCAAACCCGGATTCGCTCCGAGGAACTTCGCCGGATCCCCTTCCTTCGCCCCACCGTCGAAAGCCATCACCATCACGTTGTGCCCGACGTTCAATCCGAACGCGCCCGCTCCATAGGCATTGCCCAGATCCCCCCACACCCAGTGATCGCTCACCGCCGCTTCCGGAAAAACCGCGGCATCCACTTTCAGCGTTCCTTCAACCCGCTTCAGGCCCTTCTTCACCGCGTCATCCGCAAGCGCCAAGAGATCCTCTTCCGAAAGCGTCGGATCACCTCCGCCCCGCAATACCAGATCTCCAGTAGTTGTGGTCAGCAACGTCGTCTCGAACCTGAACTCCGGCCCCAGCAACCCGAACGCCGCGCCCGCCGTCACCGTCTTCAACGCCGATGCCGGACACATCGCCGTCCCGGCAAGGGGTGACGCGAACACAAGCTCACCTTTCTCATCCAGCACACAGAATCCCAGCGCCGCACCGGCCAACGATTCCGTCGCCGCCCACTCCTCGAAATACAACTGCATCGAGCTTTTCGCGGCGCGCACAGCTTCCGGCTGCGGCACCTTCACTTCCTTGACCATCTCTTTCACGATCTCCACCCGCTCCGCAGCCGCAGGCTCCTCCACCACCGACCGCTCCCGCAAAAACCATCCCCCCGCCAATCCAAGCGCGAGCATCAGAACACCGCCGAATACCGCTTTGCCGCTCATGCCCGACTTGTAGCGGCGCTCTACGACTGTCGCAAGGTTTCCTCCTTGCGGTGGCTTTCATTCATCCAGGTGAAGATCATCACCCACAACGTCAGCGCGAGAATGTACACCGGGATCTGCAGCAACGACGGCAGCGAATACAGCAGCGACACCACCGGAATCCACACCGCCCACGTCGCGCACATCACCGGCAGCACCTTTTCCCGGTAGTGCCTCCACGTGAAGAATTCCCGCGGCCCCACCGCGTTCCGGCCGTTGTTCTTGAAATCGTAGAACCACACCGAAAGCGGCCCCGAGAACCACGGGCTGAAAACGAATTGGTCGAACAGCACCTTCTTCACCACCACCGCGAACGTCACCTCCGTCCCGAACCAGATGCCCTGCAACCGGTAGAGCACGTCCACCGTGATCGCCATGATCCCCCAGAACGGGATCGTGTAGATCAGGTTCGCCGCATTCGATTTTTCAATCCGTCCTTTCTGGAAAACCACGATCCTCAGCAATTCCGGCAGCAACGCCCCGGCGACCACCGCCGCACCCGCGGAGTAAAGGTAGCCCCACTCCGCCTTCACCCGCGCCATCGCGTCGAGCCAGCCACTCGTCGGCGGATAGAAATAATAGCCGAGCACCACCGCCAGCATCGCCACCTGCAGGATCAGCCCCGGCACCACGTTCGCCTTCGCCGCGCGGATCCCCGCCTCCCATGGCGCTTCACGTCTGGCGGGCATCGATTCGTTCACGTGCGCACTTTCCTAGGAACCCCCGTTCCACTCAAGCAGGAAGCCCATCCTTGCACCTCTTTCGGGAAACCGCCAAAAGAGCATCATCCCCTGATGAAATTCCTGCTGTTGCTTCCCATCCTTTTCCTCGGGTCCTGTTCGGCTCCAGCTCTCCTTCCTTCATCGGCGAACAACCCCGTCGACCTCCTGCCGGCGAAGCCCGAAAAAGGAAAGCTCTTCAATTACTATCAGGCCCGTGGCGATTCCCAATGGAAGAACAACTGGACCGCCGGCCTCGATTTCACCGGCGTGTCATGGAACGACCCCCGCTGCGCCACGCTCATCTCTCCGGTCCATGTGGTGATGGCCGGTCATTTCATCCGCGACGCGCACACTCCGGTCATGTTCCAC
>DATLIO010000501.1:0-3332 GCA_035539355.1 Luteolibacter sp. | reverse complement strand
CCCGAGCCATCGTCGGTCCTTTCCGGCCTGCTCGGAGCCGGACTCCTCGTCCTGCGCCGCCGCCGGTAAAATGGCCGGCCGCACGGCGGAAGCCGGGAATCCATTTGCCCCGGTCCCGCTCCGCCTCTAGAAACCGGCAGCAACCCATGGCCGAGAAACCATTTTTCTACCAGGACCCCTTCCCGCTGGGTCCGGACACCACCGAATACGAACTGCTCACCAAGGACTTCGTCTCCACAGGCGAGTTCGAGGGGAAAACGATTCTCAAGGTTCAGCCGGAAGCGCTGACCCTGCTCGCCGCCGAAGCGATCAAGGCGGTCAATTTCACCCTCCGCCCCGCGCACCTCGCCCAGGTCGCCGCGATCCTCGATGATCCGGAAGCGACGGACAACGACCGCATGGTCGCGCTGATGCTTCTAAAGAACGCCGAAATCGCGGCGAAGGGGATTCTCCCGGCCTGCCAGGACACCGGCACCGCCATGATCGCCGGCAAGAAAGGCCAGCAGGTCTGGACCGGCGTCAATGACGCGGAATTCCTCTCCAAAGGCATCCATCAGACCTACACGAAGGAAAACCTCCGCTACTCCCAGACCGCGCCGCTGGACATGTACGAGGAGGTCAACACCAAGACCAATCTCCCCGCGCAGATCGACATCTATGCGACCGAGGGCGATGCCTACAAATTCCTCTTCGTCAGCAAAGGTGGCGGCTCCGCGAACAAGACATTCCTCTATCAGGAAACCAAGGCGCTCCTGAATCCGAAACGCCTCAAGGAATTCTGCGTCGAGAAAATGAGATCGCTCGGCACCGCGGCGTGCCCTCCCTATCACATGGCGTTCGTCATCGGCGGCACCTCGGCTGAGAATTGCCTCAAGACCGTCAAACTCGTATCCACGAAATACTACGACGCGCTCCCGACTTCCGGCAACGAACACGGCCGCGCGTTCCGTGACATCGAGCTGGAGAAAGAGCTTCTCGAGCTCGCCCGCAACATCGGCATCGGCGCGCAGTTCGGTGGCAAGTATCTGGCGCTCGACGTCCGCGTCGTCCGTCTGCCACGCCACGGCGCTTCATGTCCGGTCGGCCTCGGCGTTTCCTGTTCCGCGGATCGCCAGGCGAAGGCGAAGATCACCAAGGACGGCATCTTCCTCGAGAAGCTCGAAAAGAATCCCGGCCGCTTCATTCCCGAAAAATACCGCGACTGGAAATTCAAGGGCGTCTCGATCGATCTCGACGAAGGCATGGAGAAGACGCTGGCCACCCTTTCCAAATACCCGGTCACCACCGCGCTCTCGCTCAACGGCACGATCATCGTCGCGCGCGACATCGCCCACGCGAAGCTGAAGGAGATCCTGGAAAAGGACGGCGAACTTCCGGACTACTTCAAGAAATACCCCGTTTACTACGCGGGCCCCGCGAAGACCCCGGCGGGCATGGCGAGCGGATCATTCGGACCGACCACCGCCGGCCGGATGGACAGCTATGTCGATCTCTTCCAGGAACACGGCGGCTCGCTGGTCATGCTGGCCAAAGGCAACCGCTCGAAACAGGTGACCGACGCCTGCAAGAAACACGGCGGCTTTTATCTCGGCTCCGCCGGCGGTCCCGCCGCGCTGCTCGCCCAGGATCACATCAAGAGCCAGGAAGTCGTCGCCTTCCCCGAACTCGGCATGGAAGCGGTCTGGAAAATCACGGTGGAGAATTTCCCCGCGTTCATCCTCGTCGACAACAAGGGCAACGACTTCTTCGAGCAGATCAACAGCTGCCCCGTCTGCTAGAAATGAAAAGGGCGCGATCGATGATCGCGCCCTGCTGGATCACTGACCCGGTACCGGCGTCGGAGCCGGGTTGGGAACAGGTGCATCTCCAGTGGGCTGCCCTGTTGCAGGCGGAGCACCGTTTTCCAGGCGCTTCTGGCCCACGCCGCGATCGCGCCGCGGGCGTCTTTCATTGCCCGATGGATTGTTCTGCTTCTGCAGTTTCCGCTGCTCCGCCATCGTTTTCATATCAACGGGCGGCAGTTCGGAATAATCCGCAGCCTTCACGAGGGCGTCGCGTTCCGCTTCGGTAGCCGCCGATTGCGCGGCTTCCCGCAGGTATTTCCCCGCCCCCGCGTCGCCCAGAACGAGCATCGCCTCCATCGCGGCCTTCCGGACTTCCGGATCCCTGTCGTAAAGATATTTGTTGATGAACGGCAGTTGCGCCGCCTCATAGGTCGTCGCCGCATCGTTGATGGCTTCGAGCGTGGCCTTCTTTTCCTCGGCGCGTTTCGCCACCACTGCCGCGTCCTCTGGAACTTTCTCGGTTCCCGGTTCTTTCTTCGCCGCCCCTTCATGGGTTTGCGGACGCGGACGCTCATGGGAAACCGGCGCTCCGCTTTTCTCCTTCGTCTTTCCGGGCGATTCGGATCCTCCGCCCATCCACACCGCCGCGGCGACGGCGGTCAACAGGAGCAAACCGCCCCCCCATAACAGTGTCTTTCTTTGCATCGTATCGATCGGCGTGAAGAAAAAAGAAGCCGCCGGCGTGACACCGGCGGCTTCGGAATCAAATCGGGTGATTAGTCCCAATAGAAGTCAACGAGCTTGGCACCGCCAAGGGTGATCGAGCCTTCGACGAGAACTTCGTCGTCGTATTCTTCCTCGCTGCCTTTCGCGAGAACCTCTTCATCGTCGAGATAGTCGTAAGGACCCGAGCCGACGAGGGAGTCGAGGCTGCCGCCGGTGCTCTTCTCGAAGTAACCTTCTGGCAGCGCCTTGGACTCCAAGCTGTCGTCATCGAATTCGGTCGATTCGAACTTGCCGGTGTAGCTGCCGCGCAGAGTCGTGCAGAGGTAAGGGAGCTCGAGCCAGACCTTGGCCTTGCCGCGCTCGGTCCACTTCTGGGTCCGCTCGTAGTCGCCGTTGCTGTAATAGACCTCCTTGTCATCCCACTCGGCGACAACGAAGTCGGGGCAGTAGCTCAGGTAGTCGGAAACATCGATCGGCGAGGTGTTCTTCTTGGTGATGAAAAGGCTGATTTCGTCGCCGTCTTGATCAACCAAGAGCACCACGGACCAGCCCTTGATTTCGCTGATCAGACCGTCTTCAACGAGTGCTTCGAGGAATTCTTTGTTGGAGAATTTGCCAACAACGAACTTGGATTTCGAAGTTTCGGTGTATTTGCTGGAAGTCTCGGTCTCTTTATACTGCTCCGGACCTTCGAAGGTCACTTTCAGGTTGATGGTGACATTGTGCTGATTGACCTGTCCTTGGGCAAAAACGCTGGATGCGCTCAGGGCCAAGGCGCCGATACCGGCGTAAATCACTGATTTCATTTTCATAGGAGGGTAA
>DATLIO010000500.1:0-5667 GCA_035539355.1 Luteolibacter sp. | reverse complement strand
GACTAGGAAAGCGCGCGGACCGGGGTCAGACGCGGACGAATAAATTTTTATTCGTAAATGAATGCAGGCCGATCGGAAGCTTTCTTGGTCTGTTTCCGCTGGGCTTCGATGGCTTTCGGATCGTAGGGGATGCTGTTGGCCACGGCGACTTCGCCTTTCGCCGAGGTCACAAGCATCGGGTCTCCCTGACCAGCGATCTGATGGATCTGGCGGTTGATGAGCCGGCCGTCGGAATCCACCTCGCAGTGGACATACATCGTCGGGGTCGAGAGGAACAGGACGTGCATGCGCTGGGAGCGGTCGATCGTCACCGTGGGTTTGCGGATCGAAAGGGAATCGCCGAGAAGGAAGGTGCGGACGGCGCGGCCGGTGGTGTTGTCGATGACCTGGGCGTAGAGCTCGGATTTCTGTTCACCGCTGAAATTGAGGACGCGGTATTCGCGGGTCTGGCCGGGGCGGCTGGCGATGCCGATTTTCTGGGCCCAGTAAGGACGGCCGGGATTGAGCGAGAAAATGACGCGGTTCGTGCCGGTGTCACCGGAGGGTTGGTCCGGCATGCGGACGACGGCGGCTACGGAAAAGTTGCCGGGTTCGGAGAGATTGAAATGCTGGGAGAGGTCGACTTCGCGGGCCATCGATTGGCCGACGCCGATTTTCAACGCTCCGAAGGTGCTCCGTTGTTTGGGGGCGTTGACCGGGCTGCCATTGGAGTTTTTGACGAGGAAATCGAGCCATGGCAGGCGGTCCCGGGATTGGAGGACGAGATCGCGGCCTGAGTGGTTCGTGATGGTGACGATGGCGATGACCGGTTCACCGGCGACGTATTGGCTTTTCGAAAGCCGCAGCGACGAGACCAGCTGGCCGTTGGCGGCGCCGATCAGACAGGCGAGGGGGACGATGAAGCGGAGGAACCCGGAAATCATGAGGGTCGGACAATTAGCCGGGATCCCTCCGGGCGTCAATCTAACGGCAAAAAAGAGTTTTGCCCCCCATTTCAATCACTCATCCCCATCGGGATACAACTGGTG
This sequence comes from Luteolibacter sp., assembly GCA_035539355.1. GTDB lineage: Bacteria > Verrucomicrobiota > Verrucomicrobiia > Verrucomicrobiales > Akkermansiaceae > Luteolibacter. The sequence goes on along the minus strand of DATLIO010000500.1, from coordinate 4,639 downwards.
ATACTTGATGGCTTCGACCGCGACGGCGGCGGCGGTTCCGAAGATCGTCTCGACGGAAGCGGTGCGCGGGACCTGTGCGGCCGGGCGGGCGAGTCCGAGGAGGAGCTGGCCGTAGTTCTGGGCTCCGCCGACGTGCTGCAGGAGTTTCAGGGAAATGTGCGCGGCGTCGAGGTTCGGGAAAACGAGCACGTCGGCCGAATGACGTTGCTCGGCGCCGGGGAGCTTGATTTCCGAAGCGGCGGGGTCGAGGGCGACGTCGGCCTGGATCTCGCCTTCGATCTCGATGTCGAGGAATTTGGAAAGCGCGGTCTCGCGGGCGACGACGGCGGCGGCGGCCATCTTCTGCGCATCCGGGGTGGAGGCGGATCCTTTCGTCGAGTGGCTGAGCATGGCGACGCGGACTTTCCGTCCGAGGAAATGGTGGGCGAGCTTGCCGGTTTCCAGCGCGATCGCGGCGAGCTGCTGGATGTCCGGATTCGGAACGAGGCCGGTGTCGGCGAGGAAGAGCAATCCGCTGTCGCCCATGTGCTGGAGGTGGGGTGCGGAAAGGATGGTGGTGCCGAACATTTTCGGCACGGTCGAAAGCGGTTTGATGGTGTTGATCAGCGCGCGGAAATAGGCGGCTGGCAGCGCTTTGTTTCCGCCGACGACGGCATCGGCCTGACCATACTGCACCATGAGCGAGCCGAAGTAATGGGGCTTCGCGACGATCTCTTCGGGAGTGCCGATGGAGACCGTCCGGTAGCGCGCCATGTTCTCGACGCGCTGGCAGAAGATGCGGAAATCACTCGCGAGCGGCGGATCGATGGTGTGGATGAACTTCATCGAAATGTCGTTCTCCTTCGCGATGGTGCGGATGCGTTCGCGGTTGCCGAGAAGGATGGGCGCGACGGCTTCGTTTTCCACGAGACGGGCGGCGGCGGCCAGCACACGGACGTCCTCACCTTCGGTGAAAACCACACGCTTGGGATGGCGACGGAGTTGATCGAGAAGAACCTTGGTGACGTTTTCGCCGGTCTGGGATGGTGAAGGAAAATCTGTCATTGAACCGCCGGCTCTTGCGCCGTGGGAACAATTTGGATAAAACCCTTCCCGCATTGCAACCTGTTTCATCCTGAAAGACTCCCGTGCCTGCGGATTACCACTCTCACACGCCTCTTTGCCGCCATGCGGAGGGCGAACCGGAAGCGTTCGTGGACGCCGCGATCGCCGCAGGGCTAACGGAATACGGCATTTCCGATCATGCCCCGGCGATTCCCGAACCGTTCGATGACTGGCGGATGTTTGAAAGGGAGCTTCCCGAATACCATCAGTGGATCAACCGCGCGAAAGCACGGGCGGACGGCCGGATTCCGATCCGATCCGGTTTGGAATGCGAGTGGCTGACAGGTTGTGAACCATGGATCGCGGATCTTTCGGAGCGTTACGATTGGGACTACCTCATCGGCTCGGTGCACTATCTCGGTGATTGGGATTTCGACAATCCGAAGTGGCTCGGCCGCTGGGCGGAAAGCGATGTCGATGACGTGTGGACCCATTATTGGAAAACTTACGCGGCGATGGCCGAAGCGGGGATCTTCGACATCCTCGGGCATCCGGATCTGGTGAAAAAATTCGCCTATGCGCCGAAAGGCGACCTTGATCGGTTCTACGAGCCGGTGATCGATGCGATCGCCGCATCGGGCAGCGTGATCGAGCTGAACACCGCGGGCTGGCACAAGCCCTGTGCGGAGGCGTATCCCGCGCCGCGTTTCCTCGAACTCGCGTGTTCCGCGGGCATCGGGCTGGTGATTTCCTCGGATGCGCACGCACCGCGCGAAGTGGCGCGTGACTTTTCCAAGGCCATCGAGGTGGCGAAAGCGGCGGGGTATTACGAGACGACCTTGTTCGCGAACCGCAAGAGGACGAGCGAGTCGCTTTGATCGGTCAGGCGGCTCCGGTCATCTCGTCGATGAGATCCGAGAAGTCATCGAGCGCGTCTTCATAGACGTCTGCGAGCGAGCGGTCCGGTTGGAGCGGTGTTCCGTTCGTCCGGCAGAAAACGCGCTGAAGGGCTGTTAGATCCAATCCATCCGCCGCCGCGGCGATGAGCGCGGCGCCGAGCGCCGCCGAGTTCGCGACATCGAGCCGTTCGACGGGAGCTTGGAAAACATCCGCGGCGATCTGGGCGATGCCGTTGTTTTTCGATGCGCCGCCGGTGAGGAGAAGGCGCTCCGGTTTCACGTTCATCCATTCCGAATGGAGGCGCATGTTGAGGAACTGGCCTTCCAGCAACGCGCGCACTTCGAGTTCCGGAGTGGGTTCTTCCTGGAAGTCGAGGAATGGCTCGCTGAAATCGAAGCGCGGGGTGATTTCCGCGCTGAAAAACGGGAGCATCAGGTTCATGCCGGCGGATGCTTTGGTTGCGGCGAGCGCCTCGCTTTCGAAAGCGGACCAATCATCGAGCTCGAGCGAATCGCGCAGGGCTTCGCGGGCCAGCGAGCCATTGCGGAAGACGATGATCGACATGAAGCCGCCCGCGGGATTTCCGAAGACGTGGCCGAAACCGTTGGGGTCGGTGAGCGGGCCGGGCATGGCCGCGAAAAAGGTATCGCTGGTTCCCAGTGAAATGACGACATTGCCGGGCGAAGTCGCGCCCATGCCCACGAGCGACGCGGGATTGTCACCGGTGAACGGGCACACGCGGCAATCCGCGGGAAGGCCGAATTTTTCGACGAAGTAACGGCTGATGGTGCCTTGGATGGACGTCGCGCTGACGGGCGGGAGCAGCTTTTCGGCGAGGTCCGGAGCGGTGGTTTCCAAAAGACCGGGGTCCCAGGTGCCTGAGGAAAGGTTGAGGAGATTCATCCCGGCGCCGTCGCCGAAATCAATCGGCACGGATTTTCCGGCGAGGATCGAAGCGATGAACGAGCTGACCAGATGGACGCGCGAGGTGTGGGAATAGGCAAGCGGGTCCGTCTGATGGAAGCGGCGGATCTGCGGGCCGGTGAAGCGTTCGATGGCGATCGAGCCGGTGCGGCGGCAGAGTTCCGCGTTTCCTCCTGCCGCGGCGGCGATCTCGGCGCATTGGCTGCCGGTCGAGGTGTCCATCCAGATGGGGGACGTGGCGCGGGTGAGCGCGGGGGAAAGTTGGCGGACGAGCGACTGTCCGGAATCCAGCGCGGCGAGGCGTTCGTCGAAGGTGGAATCCAGATAGACCGATCCATGCTGTTGGCCGGAACCGGCGATGACGCGGATCCTGGAAAGGTCGGTGGTTTCCTTCAGTCGGGTGAACAGGAGGTCGAGCGCTTCGATCCACATCAGCGGATTCGCGTGGACGACGCCATCTTCGCCACCGGCCAGGAATCCCTGCGGGCTCTGATAGTGCGGGAGATCCTTCCCGAAATTGACGGAAAGCTCTTTCACGATGGTTCCCGCGGCCGGGTCGATGATGACGGCGGTGAGGGACTGGGTGGAGGAATCGAGGCCGAGGAACATGAGAGGATCGCTGTTAGTTCAGACGATGGATTCCGGGCGGCAAGGGAATTCCGACCGCGCCCGTTTTCGGGGACGAAAAAAGGCGGCCGCTTTCGCGGCCGCCTTTGAAGTGAGGTTGTTAGACCCGGTGTCGATTAGAAACCGACGCTGATCATCGCACCGCCGACGAACTCGTTCTTGGTGTGAGGAGCGGTGCTGGTGGTGATGGCATCGTCGAAATGACCGCTGCTGAGGTCGAGCGTGCCGGCGACGAATGGGGAGAACTTGGCGTTCTCAACGAATTCATAGTCGAGCGAAACCTTGGTGGTCCAGTGGGAGAGGTGACCCTCTTCCTGGGCGTAACCGAGGGCGCTGCCAACGTTGAGGGTCAGGCAGCTGTTCAGCTCCCAGCTCTTGCCGACGGCGAGTTCGGTGTAACCGTCGTTGTCGCTGACGATGTCCCAGTAGTAGGTAAGGGAGACGTTGACGCCGTAGAACTCACGGGAAAGGCCGAAGCTGATTTCCTGTGCGTCACCGAGGTGGCCGCCGATGAAGTCGCGGAGGTCGTTGCTGTTGTCGTTGTAGTAGTAGATGTAACCAACGGAAGCGGTGGCGAAACCGAGGTCTTGGGCGACTTTGGCGTAGAAGTCGATCTCGTTGGTGTTCGCTTCAAGTTCCGGAATGTTCGGAGCGGTGTCGAAGTTCGCGTACCAGACACCAGCGCTGATGTTGGTCGACTCGGTCACATCGGCGGAGACGTCGAAACCAGCTTCAACGAGATCGTTGCCGAGGTCGATGCCACGGAAGATGTACTGGTTGGTGTAACCGGCGTGGAGGTTGTAGCTGAGGTCGATTGCCGAAGCGTTGCCGGCCGCGAGGGCGGAGACAGCTGCCAAGGCGCCGATGAGTTTGCTGTAATTGCGCATCTTTTAGTATTGGTTGTATGGGTTGCTGCTTGCGTCCCTCCCGCAGTCCGGTTGCTGACCGCGAAAGAGCCGGACGAAGGTGCCTGGCACGCCTTTCGGCCTGCCGGACCTATCCTTGGCGGTAATTATTTACCTTTCTTAAGGATCTGTCCAGAGGGTTTTGGGCGGGCGAGTTACGCTCCGTGCGCGATGAGGGTTAGGGGCTGCGCCGAGGGAACGCAAGAGGAATGGCATGAATGTTTTGCGGAAAATCCACG
>DATLIO010000499.1:0-5213 GCA_035539355.1 Luteolibacter sp. | reverse complement strand
TGCTTGCCGAGCCAGCCTAACAGCTTGCGGGAAATGTTGCCGAAATTGACGTCCGTGCCGCCGTCCATCTTGGTCGCGGCGATCGGGATGTCGCCGCGGCCTTCGGTGAGGAGGGGAGCCCAGCCACGGATCGTTTCCGGGTCCGTGCTGTATTCGATGCCTTCGAAAAAGTGATGCGCGGCGAGGCCGGCGTGGCGGGCTTTGAGGAAATCCACCTGTTCCCGGCCGTGGACGAAGCTGATGTGCGGCACCGGATTGATGAACTCATCCGGCTTGTCGACCATGCCGCTGGCGACCGCGTGTCCCCAGAACTGTTTCGAATGGTCGAACTGCTCGAAAATCTTGATCGCGTTCGAGACGTTGACGGAGCCGTCCTTTTCACGGTTCGGCGTGTAGCTGAGTTCACAGATGCCCGCGTGGCCGGTGCCGGCGTTGTTCCAGCCGTGCGAACTTTCCTGCGCCAGCTCGTCCGTCACTTCGTAAACCTGGATGGAAAGCGCCGGGTCGAGGCGTTTCAGCAGCGCGCCGAGGTTCGAGGACATGACGCCGCTGCCGATGAGGACGACGTCGGGATTTTCGATGTGCGAGGAATGCATGAAACTGGAAAAGCGGAATGGGTTGGCGGAGACCCGATTACGTCGTGGGGAAGGCGTTGTTTGCAAGCTTTCGCCGCTTCCTGACCGCTTCCGCCAGCGCGTCGAGGGTATGGACCGTGGACTCCCAGCCGATGCAGGCGTCCGTGACCGACTGGCCGCGGATCATGTCCTCCCGGGCACCGAGTTTCTGGCTGCCTTCGACGAGGTTCGATTCGAGCATGATCCCGGCGATGGCCGTGGAGCCGGCGGCGATCTGGACGCACAGGTCGTCCGCGACGACGGGCTGGTTGCGGTAGTTCTTCCGGGAATTTCCGTGGGAACAGTCGACCATCAGATAGCGGGGGAAACACTGGGTCCCGAGGATACCGGTCGTTTCCGAAATACTATCCGCATCGTAGTTCGGTCCGCCGCTGCCGCCGCGGAGGATGAGATGGCAGTCCTCGTTGCCGGTCGTGGAAACGATGGCCGAAATGCCTTGTTTCGTGACGCCGAGAAAATGATGCGGGCGGGACGCCGATTGGATGGCGTCGAGTGCGATCTGGATGGAGCCGCTGGTTCCGTTCTTGAAGCCGATGGGCATGGAAAGCCCCGAGGCCAGTTCGCGGTGGATCTGGGACTCGGTGGTGCGCGCGCCGATGGCTCCCCATGAGATCAGATCCGCCACATACTGCGGCGAGATGGTGTCGAGGAATTCCGTGGCGGCGGGAAGCCCGACGGCGGCGACGTCGAGCAGCAACGAACGCGCGGCGCGGAGGCCGAAATTGATGTCGAACGAATCGTCGAGATGCGGATCATTGATGAGACCTTTCCAACCGACGGTCGTGCGGGGTTTCTCGAAATAGACGCGCATGATGATCAACAGATCCTCGTGCAGGCGGTCGGCTTCGGCTTTCAGCTTCCATGCATACTCGAGCGCGGCCTCGGGATCGTGGATGGAGCATGGGCCGACGACGACGGCGAGCTTGTCCGACTGGCCTTTGAAAATGGCGGCGATGCCGGTTCTCGATGTTGCGATGAGCTCGGCGGTCTGCTCGGGAACCGGCAGATCATATTCAAGGATCGCCGGTGAAATGAGCGGACGGGTGCCGGAGATTCTGAGGTCGGACGTCTGGATCACCGCGCCACCATAGCGGGATGAACCGGCCCCACAAGCCGGTCGTGCCATCAATTGGCATTGAAAACACCGGGATGGGCCGGGCCGGGTGCAATTTGCACAAGATCGCGTTCCTGTCTGAGCAGAGTGCAACACCTCCGGATCTCCGGTTCTGTTTCAAAGGGCCGCAACCCGCTGGAAATAAGCAGAAGACCATTCACCGGGGGATTTGGCCGAACAATTGCAAGAGGAATGACGAATCTCACGAAAGGAACGCTATGTTACAATGGACCATCACATTTCTGATTCTCGCCTTGGTAGCAGGATTGCTCGGTTTCACCGGAGTGGCGGGAACGGCGGCGAGCATCGCACAGGTTCTGTTTTTCGTATTCATTGCCCTACTGATTGTGGCCGGTTTGACCAGGGCGCTGAGTGGAAAGAATCCATGAGGCGGGAATAACCCTCAGGACCAACTTTCCGAGGCATCATCAGGGAGATGCCCGTTGACAGGAGCGGACGATTCGGGGGGATCGTCCGCTCCTCTTTTTTTGTCCTGATCCGGTATCTAACAGATCGCTTCAGGGAGCGAGGGGGATCCGGGGAGGCAATGCGGGGAACAGGATAACCCCGTTGTTCATGGGCCGGATCCGGTTTTATGGTTGCAGATTGCATGTGCGGATTGCCCGAACGGCGGTCCGCAAAGCCACCCCATCGAAGGCGTCCGGAGGCAACCGGCTTGGATTCAGCGGTTTCGGGTTCGGAAGCGTCCGTGGCACGGGTTGTGCGATGATGTCCATCAGACGTCCCAACCTCGATAAGATGATGAAAACGACGATCATGAACCCATACGAAGGCGGTCGCACGGCGGTGCTGGCATTTCTCGCGACCTCGGCTTTCGCAGTCGCAACTCCCGAAATGGCTCCTTCGGGAAATCAGGAGATTTCCGAATTCATCGCGATGGATGTGGCTTCCGATTCGCGGATGAAAGGCACGGATGTTTCCGTGAAGATCAACGGTGGGATCGCGATCCTCACCGGCAGCGTGAAGGTGCTGGATCAGTCCGAAAGGGCTGTGGAAAGGGCGATGGCGGCAAGCGGTGTCCGCGCCGTCGTGAACAGGATCAAGATCGCTTCGTCCGTTGTGTCGGACTCGGCGCTCAAGAGTTCGGCGCTGGCCGCATTGAAAAAGAGTCGTGCCGTGGATGCCGCGAATCTGAGGGTTTCCGCACTTGAGGGTGTGGTGACGCTTGATGGCGAGGTGAGCACCTGGGACGAACAGGAGATCGTCCGCGAAGTGGTCTCCGGGGTGCCGGGAGTGACCGGCATCGAGAACCGCACGGAGGTGGTTTTCTCCTCGCCGCGAACCGACAGGCAGATCGAAGCCCAGCTTGCAGGACTCATCGCGAATGATCCGCTTTATGATGGTCTCCATCTTTCCGTTTCAGTGAAGGAAGGAATGGTCCGTCTCAAAGGAGAAGTCGGGACCAAAGGGGAATACGACCGGTTGGTGCGCCGTTCCTCGGTGACCGGTGTGTTCGAAGTGAATGCGGATCAGCTGAAAGTGAACGGGGATCTCGCGATGGAGGCGGTGGAGGACAAGCACTTCACGCCTGAACAGATGACCGGAGCGCTTGCGGATGCGGTGAAGGCGGATGATCGGATTGATGCCCGCATGGTTTCATTCAGTCTGGCCGAAGGAGTGGTGACCATCGAAGGCACGGTGATCCGCAAGGAGGAGAAATTCGCAGCCGAATCAACCGCACGGGGCGTCCCCGGTGTGATGGCGGTGAACAACAAACTCCGGATCTCCGAAGCGCGTCCCGAAGTCGCGGCCAACGCGCCTCTGGTGACGCCGCGTTGAGTCTCATTCGTTGGGATGGGCGTCGATCGCGGATTGCGCGGCCGACGCCCACGCTTCGGCAAGGGTGGGATGGTAGTGGGGGATCGCGGCATAATCCTCAAGCGTCATGCCGGTCGAGATCGCGGACTGGACGACGTGCGAGGTTTCGATGACCTCCGGACCGGCCCCCGAAGCGCCGATGATGCGGCGTGATCCGGCGTCCGCGATGATTTTGACGAATCCATGACGCGACCCTGCGATCATGCCCTTGCCCTGATCGTTGTAATCCACGCGTCCGGTGATGATCGCGATCCCATTTTCCTTCGCGGACGTTTCGGACATGCCGATTTCCACGCACTGGGGTTCGGTGAACAATCCGATCATCGCGGTTTCAGGATGCCATTCGGCGGAGATTTCCTCATGTCCGTCGCGAATGATCCGTTCGGCGTTGCGGGCGGCGACTTCCCCCTGGATGACCGCGAGGTGCACCACGGGAACCGGGCTCGCACAATCGCCCGCCGCGAAAATGTGCGGGATGGACGTCGAACAACGGTCGTCGATGAGAATGCGGTTGCTGTCCATCGCGATGCCGATTTTCTGGAAACCGAAGCCGATGGTTTCGGGAACCCGGCCGGTGGCGACGAGGAGTTGGCTGAAGTTGAGAACCGATCCCTCTTTCGTCGTCAGCCGGAATGTTCCGTCGGCATACACCACCGAAGTGATCTCGGTTTTCGTCAGGATCGTGATTCCGCGGTCGCGGCTTTCGGCTTCGATCGCTTTCGAAACATCCGGATCCTGGTGGCCGAGGATCCGTTCGCCCCGGACGACCACGGTGACTTGAACGCCGAATCCTTCGAGCAGATGGGCGGCTTCCATGCCGACTGCGCCGGTACCGAGAACGGCGATGTCGCGGGGCAGGTCCGGCAATTTCACCAAATCATCGCTGGTCCAGAAAGGAGTGCCGGCAAGACCCACGATGGAAGGGATCTCGGGCCTGGATCCGGTGGCGATGACAAAGGCGGACGCGGTGAGTTTCGAGCCATCTTCGGCGAGGGTGATTTCATGAGTCGATGTGAACGACGCGGTGCCGCGGATGAGCTGATAGTCGCCGCCGGTCATCTGGCCCTCGCGATAGCTCTTGAAGTCACCGATCAATTCGTTGAGGCGCGTCCGGAGTTTATGGGGATCGAGCGAAGGTTGCGGGACATCGATTCCGAACCGCGAAGCCTCACGGATGGCGCGCATGCGGTTCGCGGTCTCGATGAGGGTTTTCGAAGGCATGCAGCCGCGCAGGATGCAGAGTCCGCCAAGAACTCCGGGTGGCTGGACGAGGGCGCATTTCAGTCCGAGTGAAGCGGCGGTATGGGCTGCGGAGTGGCCGGCGCTGCCGCCTCCGATGACGATGAGATCGAATTTCATGACTGATGGCTTACCCTAGCGAAACAACTTCGCCGCTATGTTGGAAAGCGCAATCAGGCCATCCGGCTGGCCGGCCATGGCATCCTTGGTCTCGTCTTCGACCTTCCACGGACCGGTCACGTGGGCGGTCTCTGATGGCCGGCGTTCGCAAATGCCTCGCGGACGATGTCGCGGACCTGCGGGGCACGCAGCCCGCGTTCGTTGCCGCCCGAAGCCCGGTTGATGAGCAGGACGCTGCGGCTCATGGCTATGGATTGGCTGAACGG
>DATLIO010000498.1:0-4908 GCA_035539355.1 Luteolibacter sp. | reverse complement strand
GCTTCATTTGCTCTTGCTCGATCTTTTTGATGATGGCGTTCATGGCGTCCTCTTTCTCGCGAAAATGTGGTTGGCTGTCCGGCGTTCTGGCGGTGGCCGGGTCGCGCGGGGCGGGAGAGCTAGCGGATGAAAATTGTCATTGCAACCGCGAAATCTCCCGAGACGGGGTTTTTCCTCACTTTTTTCCGTAAACGGCCTCCGGATCGAAGGCCCTGTCGGTTTCGTTGAAGGTCAGTTCCGAGCCATTTGCGCCCAGGGAAACGACATTCCGGTAGAAACAGGAACCCCGGCCGGTGTGGCAGGCGCCGGCACCGATCTGCTCGACGTAGACGACAATCGCGTCCTGGTCGCAGTCGGTGCGGATTTCGACGACTTTCTGGATGTGGCCGGAGGTTTTCCCCTTGTGCCACAGTTCCTTGCGGGAACGGGAGTAGTAAACGGCCTCGCCGATCTCAAGGGTCAGGCGGAGCGATTCCTCGTTCATGTAGGCGAGCATGAGCGGCTCCTTGGTGACGGCGTCGATGGCCATGGCGGGGATCAGGCCGTCGGCGTCGAATTTCGGAGCGAACGCGGTACCTTCCTCGATTTCGGCTTTCCCGCCGCGCGGGGCGAATGTCGGTGTGCTCATGCGCGGGACCGTGAAAGCGGGCGGGGCGGGTGTCCAGCGAACATTCCGGATTGCGCGGACGGTGGGTTCCGGAAAACGATGCGGCGCGATGGCATATACGGCGGACAGGGCATTCGATTTGATTTCAGAGGCACACAAGCGCGGACGGCTGGCCCATGCCTTCCTCATCAGCGGCGCGCCGGGCAGCGGGAAGGAAAATCTGGCCGCACGGTTGATCCAGCTGCTCAACGGCGGCGGGCAGGGCGGAGGGTTCGATCTTTTCGGCGAGCCGGTCGTGGTGGAAACACCGCCGCTCGATGATCTCGAAGGTGGGTCGGTGCGGGTGATCCGTCCGAAAATGAAATCGCGCCGGATCGGCGTGGATGATATCCGGGATCTGGAAAAAACGCTGCATCTCGCGGTTGCGAAAGGCGAGTGGAAGGTCGGCGTGATCGCGGAGGCGGATCGGATGAACGAGCAGGCGGAGAACGCTTTCCTCAAGACGCTCGAGGAGCCGCCGAAGGGCACGCTGCTGCTGCTCCTCACGGCGAATCCGCAGCGTCTGTTGCCGACGATTTTGTCCCGCTGTGTGAAACTCCCGCTGCTGGGTGGCCGGGCTTTGCTGGAAGATGGCGGCGAGGAACTGGTTCAGGCATTGAACGCGGCCGCGATGCGGGGTTTCGGCACGCCGGTGGCGGCGTTGCATTTGAAAGCCGCGTTCACGGATTTCCTCGGCCGCCGGAAAGATGAAGCGGAAAGCGCCGCGAAGGCTGCGGAGAAGGAAGAAATCGCCGCGTATCGCGACGGGACCGACGGCGCCTGGCTGAAAGAGCGCGAGGTTTTCCACAAAGCCGCGGCGGAAGCGGAATATCTCGAAGCCCGCAGCCGGCTTTTCGACGTCCTCATGGCGTGGATGGCGGATCTCCTGCGGATGAAATCGAATGCCGGAGGGCTGGATTTCCCGGAAACGGCGCCCGCGCTTTCCGCGATCGTCGAAGCGGAGCACGAAAACCGCCTGCTCAAGCGGATGGAGGCGTTGGATTCGCTGAGAAGGACGCTCGAGACGAATGCTTCCGAGCAACTCGCCTTGGAAGTCGGTTTTTTGAAGGCGTTCGGCTGAACCGGCCTCAGAACTCGCCCTCGGAGACGATCGATTCTTCGGCGACGCCGACGCTTTCCAGCAGTTTGTCCAGGCCGTTGAGCACGCGCTCGATGCCTTCCGCCCACATGCCGGCGTCCCACACGGGGCCTGCGAGGTCGAGCAGATGTCCGAGAGCTTCCTGGCGGAGCAGCATTTCCAGACCGTAGCCGGGCATCAGCGCGGATTCCTTCCGGGTCGGGTCGATCAGCAGAAGGATGGCGTGGTTGTTTTTCCCGCGCCGGCCTTCACCGGCGAAAGCTCCGGCATTGAAAAGCCAGAACGCGTAGAGGCTGAAAGGGTGTTCCTGCGGCAGCGACCGCATCACGATCTGCAGGACCAGCTGGGGAAAGCGCCGCTGCAGGTTGGTGATCTTTTTGCGCAGCTTGTTCATATCGTGGGAGCTGAGCGATCCCGTGGAGTCGGAAATTCCGGGGGCCATCCGAGGTGTCGCGCCGAGCAGCGTGCTGGTCCGGGGAAAGGTCAGCCGGCATGCGGGGCACTCGCTGGTCTGGTTATGAACGGGAGCTTGGCAATAAGGACACCGCATCGGAGGAGAAACTACGCATTTCCTTTAACATCTGCGAAGCGAAATTCCGGGGTTGAAAGTTTCATGCAATTAATTAGCGTAGTTCAAAGCCGATGAAAAACTACCTAGTCGCCCAGTTGGATGAGATCGAAGCCCAGCGCTGCCCGTGTGGATTCACCAAGCGTGCCTTCGCCGTGCCGGAAAACGAAACCGCGACGATCCATCTGGTGGACATCCAGGAGGATGCCCGGACGCATTATCACAAGAAGCTCACCGAGATTTACCTGATCCTCGAAGGCGAAGGTCACATGGAGCTCGATGGCGAACTGATCCCGGTGAAGCCGATGAGCTCGATCCTGATCAAACCCGGTTGCCGCCACCGTGCGATCGGGAAGCTGAAGATCGTGAACATCCCGATCCCGGCGTTCGATCCCGAGGACGAGTGGTTTGACTGATCATCCATCGGACAGATGCCGTCGGATCCAGTCGGGGTCGCGACGGCAATCGATGACCGCCCAGATGGTGAGATCATCTCCTTCAAGCGTGTAGAAAATCGCGTAGGGAAAGGGTCGGCTGAGGGCACGATGGTAGTCCTTGTAGACGATCCGGTGGATACCTCCGGATATCCTGAGCCTTTCGATATCCGCCCGCAGGCAACTGACGAAGTAATCGCCTAGACCTGCATCCTGCGCTTCGTAAAAACGGAATCCGTCTTCCAGATCGCCCAGTGCGTCTTCGGAAATGCGCAGCCGGATCATGCGCGGCCGATGGTGCCTTTCACCGCGTCCCAATCGAGAAGTTTGGCCTCTCCCTCACGGGCTTTGGCGCGGCGGGCATCAAGGAGCTCCTTTTGCTCCTGAGTCACCGCCACTTGATCCGCCCTTTCACGAAGTTCTTCCCAAATGGCTTCCATGATGCGGAGCTTTTCGCTCAGCGGAAGTTTCAGGATCTCGGCGGTGCTCATGACGGTAAGATAGGGAGATTCACGGAAAATGCCATCCGTTTCGACCGGCATCTCAAGCACACTTCGGGCAGACGCCGAAGAATTCCAGCTCGTGATAAAGGTTCCGGAATCCGGTTTTCTCGCGGATCTCGTCTTCGAGCTGGTGGACCGGGCAGGGGGCTTTGATCGATTCGATCGAGCCGCAGCCGGTGCAGATGAGGTAGTCGCTGTGTTTCCCCGGCATCAGCAGGGTGAAGTAGGCGGCCCGTTCATGAAGACCGAGGCGGCGGACGATGCCGTGTTCGGCGAGACGCTGGAGCAGGCGGAAAACCGTGGCCTTGTCGCACTGGTCGGCGAGGTGCTCGGAAGCGGCGAGCTCCGCCAGCGTCATCGGGCGGTTGCTTTCCAAAAGGGTTCGGATGAGTTCCTCGAGCGCTTTCGTGCGTCGCAGCCCTGCGGAGCGACAGCGGTCGACGGTCTCATTGATCACGGCTTTCATGGCGGAAATCTAGCGGCGGATGGTGCGGATGGAAACGGGAAATCAGAAGAGCGACGATTGCGGATCGTCCGATCTTGGAGAAGGCGGCGGCGCGCCGATTTTCGTGTAGGCGGCAGGAAGGGCGGTCCGGCCGCGCGGGGTGCGCTGGAGGAAACCCTGGAGGATGAGGAACGGCTCGTGGACTTCCTCGATGGTGGCCGCGTCTTCGCCGACAGCGACGGCCAGTGAGTTCAGTCCGACCGGACCGCCGTTGAATTTGTAAATCAGCGCTTCGAGGAGACGCTTGTCCATTTCGTCGAGGCCGTCGGCATCGATCTCGATCATCGCGAGCGCGGCGTCGGCGTTCTTGCCGTCGATGCTGCCACCGCCGCGGACCTGGGAGAAATCGCGGACCCAGCGGAGCAGCGCGTTCGCGACACGCGGGGTTCCGCGCGAGCGTGAGGCGATTTCGAGCGCGCCTTCGCGGTCGATCGGCACGTCGAGCAAACCGGCCGAACGTTCGATGATGTCCGCGAGTTCGTTGTGGGTGTAGTAGTCGAGCCGGTTGATCAGGCCGAAACGCGAGCGCAGCGGAGCGGTCAGCATGCCCGAGCGGGTGGTCGCGCCGACGAGCGTGAAGCGCGGGAGATTGATCTGGATCGAGCGCGCGGACGGGCCGGAATCGATGATGATATCAAGCCGGTAATCCTCCATCGCCGGGTAAAGGTATTCCTCGATCGCCGGGTGGAGCCGGTGGATCTCATCGATGAAAAGGATGTCGCCCTTCTGGATGTTCGTAAGGATGCCGGCGAGATCGCCCGCTTTTTCGATCTGCGGACCGGAAGTCGTGTGGAGCTGCGTCCCGGCGGCGCGGGCGATGAGATTGGCGAGCGTGGTTTTTCCCAAACCGGGCGGGCCGGAAAGCAGGACGTGGTCGAGCACGTCGCCGCGGCGCTTCGCGGCTTCAAGCATGAGGAGGATGCGGTCCTTGACCTTTTCCTGGCCGATGAATTCCGAGAAAGCCGGCGGACGGAGTGAAACATCGAACGACGTCGCCGGTGCGTTGGTGGCTTGCTGGTAGAAATTCTCGGACATCGCTCGGCACCGATTGGAGCCGATGGCGGGCGCGGAGAGAAGCGCGGAGTTTCGTCAGGGGTCGAACGCCTCGGGGGAAACCGAGGGCCACTTCGAATATACAGGATGCCGTCTTCGT
>DATLIO010000497.1:0-2580 GCA_035539355.1 Luteolibacter sp. | reverse complement strand
ACCACGGCCCGCTCGGACCACCACGATCGTCATCCAACGGCACATCGGGCTTCTTCTCGAAAAACAGATCACCGTCATCGAGGAAGCTCATCCCATTGAACACGTAGTGCGGATAAAGCGCGCAGAACCGCTCCGGGCTTCCCAACGGCGCGGAAACATTGCGGCTGTTGTTCCAGAACGCCACCGCCCCGACATAACAGGGAGTGATGACACCCGAACCCGTCGATGATCCGAGCGTGTAGGTGGATGTCTGGTAGTTGACGTATTTTTTCGGTGCCAACGGATCGGCATCCGCCTCGCCTTCGATGACCGGATGCCGGTCATGGGGAACGAATGTCAGCGCCGCCTGCATTTCATGGGGAAACGATTTGTTCCACCCCAGTGACTGCAGGTAATCCGGAAGATCCGGCACCCGCGCCTGGGCTTGGTTCAGCGGCCAGGACGAACGGAACGTCTTCGCATCCTCGCCGTCCCATTTTTGGAAAAGATTCAACCAAACCGGCTTCGATGAAGTCGTCGCGAACAGGAAACGCTCGCTGTCCGATCCGAACCACTGGCTCGGTGCCATCCGGCTTCCAGGACCGGTGTTCCTTTCGATCGGCCCGGACCACGTGAGGTAACGCTGGATCCAGCAACGTTCCGCGATCAGGTACGCCATCCGCCGTAAATGGGCGTCCTTCGTATGCTCCTTGATCATCTCCCAATCCGTCACGCCGTTGAAATGGTTCTCGAGCAGATTGTATTCCCCGACGTCACCGGTCGTGTTGAGATGATCCAGTTCGCGGCGGAATCCCCAGTAAGCCATCCTGCGCGCCTTTTCATCGCCGAGAAGTTCCGCTCCGAGGATCAGCGGCGTGAGATGCCCATGAACGTTGGAGCCATTCCCGCCGGGAATCTCGATCCAGTTGTCGTAATCATTGTCCGGATTCGAAACATCCGCCTCCCGCAGCGTCCGGACCAACAGATCCCGCGTCTCCGTGGTCAATGCTTCGGGAGCCCGCAACGCACAAACGATCCAGATGTGCATCGTCCGCGCCCCTTTCTCCCGGAAAGCCGGCATATCCGAAAGCGCTTTCCGGCACCCCGACGCGATCTCCTTGTTCGCCGCGGCGACCAGCGCGGGATCGCCGCCCGCCAGATTCTCGAACAACGTCTTCCTGGATTGGTCCCGCCCGATGTTCTCGCGGAAATTCAGGCTCTGCATCCAGAACTCCAGCGCATCCCTTCCTCCGGCCTGCCTGCCTTCGAAAAACTCCGGCGGATAGTTCTGCAACGCCCACCGGCTGACATCAACCGGCTCGGCTCCGAGCAGCCCGATCGAGGCCGCGACTAACAGGAAGGTAGCACGCATGACTGTTCAGGGAAGATCGGTGACTTGCTTCTGGGCATGCAAGCGTTCCTTCAACTTCGCGTAGTCGAGCGACTGGACGCTTTTCCCATCCTTGGCCGAAATCGCCGCCGCGATACCGGCGCTATGGCCGATCACCATCCATGAGGGCTCCACACGGATGGAACTGTAGGCGACGTGCGTCGCTGACAGCGCGACCGGGACCAGCAGGTTCGAGCATTCGTTTTCCTTCGGAGTGATGGCACCGTAGGGCACCTGATAAGCCGGCCCGTCACGCCGGGTCTTGTCGTGCCTGAAGGGGAAAATCGTTCCTTCCGCGATCACCGTTCCATCCGGACGGGCGACGCGCTGGCAATCATGGGAATCGATCGGGAACGACGCCACCGCGATGCTGTCGGGCTTGGTGTTCGTTTTCAGGATGTCGTCCTGCGTGATGACATGGACGCCGCGCATCCTCCGGCCCTCGCGGACGTAAAGCTGCGGCGACCAATGGCCGTAGTCGGCGAACTCATCCTTGCACAAACCGATCTTCTCGAAGTGCTTCCGGATCTTCTCCGGCACCGACGGATCGGTGACGAGGAAATGATAATACTCCAGCGTGTATTGCTTGTGATCCTCCCAGATCTTCGCGCGCCCCGCGGCATCCGCTTCGCACCACCCGTTGCCGCCGCCGATGATCCCCATCGAGAACTGTTTTCCGATGCCATTGTTTGCATCGTACTTCTTCCGCGGCAGCGGATAGAAATCCCACGGTGCCGGCGACTCCGGATGGGCCGTGAAAAACCGCCGCACCGCTTCCCATCTCGCAGGATCATAGTTTGAGGGTTTCGGAAACGGCACCTTGTTGTCATCCTGATCCGTCACACAAAGCCGGAAACTGTAGACCATCACGTTCTTGTCGCCTTCCGTTTCCGGACCGCCGTCTTTCGCCGTGATGAATGGCAGCAGGTTTCCTTTGTCATCGAGACCGGAAAACTTCATCGCCTTCTTCGGATACTGTTTGCCGGCGAACGACTCATTGAACTCGCTTCTTCCTTCCCGGCCGATCACCCACGTCACTCCCGCCGCAGCCATCAGGTCACCTTCATAGGTGCCATCGATGAAGACCTTGCCGGAGAGCGTCAGTGTTTCGCCCGCAGGTAAAGTGAACGTGACAGTCTTGATGCGCCGGTCGCCGGTCGTGAGGGAGGCGAGCTGGGCATGCTTCCGGACGGTGATATTGGGTTGTTCGG
>DATLIO010000496.1:0-1870 GCA_035539355.1 Luteolibacter sp. | reverse complement strand
TCCTTCATCAGCTCGCGCTCGGTGTCGCTGAGCTGGAGCGTGAGTGCTGGCTTTTCGGCGTTGAGGTGAGGCAGGAGCTTGTCGATCAGCTCGACCTCGGCCTTCGACTCCTTGTCGCCGCTCTTGGCCTTCTTCTCGCGGGACACGCGGCGCTTCTCCATGGCGGCGATGTCCGCGAGGATCAGCTCGGCATTGATGATCTCGATGTCGCGGATCGGGTCGACGGTCCCGAGCTCGTGAATGATGTCGTCATTCTCGAAGCAGCGGACGACCTGCACGATGGCATCGGTCTCGCGGATATTGGCGAGGAATTGGTTGCCGAGGCCGGCACCTTCGGACGCGCCCTTCACGAGGCCGGCGATATCGACGAACTCGATGGCGGTCGGGACCAGCTTCTGGGAGCTGGAGATCTTCGAAAGCACGGCGAGCCGGGGATCCGGCACGACGACGATGCCGACGTTCGGATCGATGGTGCAGAACGGATAGTTCGCCGCCTCCGCCTTGCGGGAGCGGGTGACGGCGTTGAAGAGGGTGGATTTTCCGACGTTCGGGAGTCCAACGATTCCGGCTTTGAGCATGGCGGGGCGAGGGGTAGGGCATGCCCGGCGGCTTGCCAACGTCCGAATCACTGCTTTCCCCTGAAAATGAAAAAGCCCGGCGGAGGAACCGACCGGGCTTTTCCACGGGTCTGAGAGAACTGTTGCTTATTTCCGGCGGCGCAGGATGGCCAGCAGGCCGAGGGAGCCGAGCAGCGCGGCGGCGGGTTCCGGAACCACGGTGAAATCGAAGGCGTAGTTGGCGGAGCTGTTGTTGACGGTGTGGGTTCCCGAGCCGGTGGCGAAGGTGAAGGGGGAGGTGTAGAAGACCTCGAGCGTGTGGTCCCCGTTGCTCAGCCCGGCGAGCAGGTTGACGCTGGCGCCTTCGCCATACCAGCGCTGGTCGCCACCGTTCCCGCTGACGTTGTCCTGATTGAACGTCAGGTTGAAGGTCTGGAAGGAGCCGCCATCCACGCGGTAGTTGAGGGTGGCTCCGGTGATATTATCCGTGCCGTTTTTAAAGGTGAGCATCTCGCCCCCGCGCAGGGTCAAGGTGTCGCCCGTGGTCGGGTTGAACGTCCCGATCGACGACGGGATCCCATTCAAAATCAGGGCCGGGGTCGTGACGTTGACCGGAATGTGACGATTGTCGCCCAGCAGCGTCGTCGCAATCAGCGTCTTGGTCCCATTGATGCCGAGGACGGTTCCGGTGCCGAAAACTCCCGAGGCAGCGGAGGCCGCCGGGAGCGTGCAGAGCACGGCAAGAGCTATGAAAGGGAGGGTTTGGGGTTTCATCAACACCTCCCGAATGTGGCCGTGTTTCCCGCGGTTTAGAAAAACGGCAGGAAAAGATCGCGGAGACCGCGAATCACTCCAGATCGTCGGGAGGCGGAGGAAGCAAGTCACCCTCCATGCCGCCGGCATTGTCAGGCAGCGCGGGCTCCTTGAAATCCACGGGACCACGGAAGATGTCCCAGAAGCGATTGCGGCGGGTCTTTTCAAAGGCCACCACTTGTTGCTCACCGGTCTGGACCTGCTTCAGATCCTTTTCCCGCACCTCGACGACCGGCATCTTGGGCGGCATGATCTTCGCCATGGTCTTGTCGGTCGCACTGGCGATGCCGCTGGACATCTTGGTGAAGCCGCCAACGGTGGCCGTTTTCAATTGGCCGACTTGGGCGCAGGAGGCGAAAGACAGGGCAGCGATGGCGCAGCAGAAGGGTTTCATAGCGATCGGGGGATGGCGACCTTGGTTTGCGGGCAGACGCTTACCACTCCCTCGCCAGCCTGTCCAAAGGGAATCCCGACAGCCCGGAAAAGCCCTGATTCCAATG
>DATLIO010000495.1:0-3172 GCA_035539355.1 Luteolibacter sp. | reverse complement strand
GTAGGAGAAGTTTCCGGAATACTCCTCCGCGCGGCCGTGGGAGAAGGCGATCGTGCGGGTGCAGAGGGTATCGAGGAGCGAGCGATCGTGGGAGATCAGCATGATCGCGCCCGGGTAGTTCACGAGGTACTGCTCCACCCAAAGCTGGGTATCGATATCAAGGTGGTTCGTCGGCTCGTCGAGCAAGAGGACTTCCGGCTCCTGGAGGAACAGCTTCGCCATCGCGATCCGCATCTGCCAGCCACCGGAAAATTCGGCGCAGTCACGGGTGAAATCCTTCGTCTGGAAGCCAAGACCTTTGAGCACGGATTCGATCTTTGGCTTCATCCGGTCCGGATCCATCGTATCGAGCCGGATCTCCAGATCGCCAATCTCTTCCAGAAGATCACCGTAGGGAGAGGACCGAGGGTCGAGCGTTTCCAGTTCAGCGGAAAGACGTTCGATCTTCTCCTTCATGGCGACCGCTTCGCTGAAGGCGGATTCGGTTTCCTTCCACAGCGTGATGCCTTTGACGTGAATGCCTTCCTGCGGCAGGTAGCCGATGCGGGTGCCTTTCGGCGCGTTGATCTGGCCGCCGGATGGCTTGATGATTCCGGCGATGCATTTCATCAGCGTCGATTTCCCCGCGCCGTTGTGGCCGGCGAACGCGATCCGCTCCCTCGGTTGGACCGAGAAGCCGAGGTCGCTGAAAAGAACGCGGGCGCCATATTCGACGCGCAGGGATTGGACGGAAATCATCGGGGGCGCAGGGTGCATGTCCCGGCGGGCGGGTCAAGCCTCGGGGATGGGGCGGCCCCTGCCGTGACGATTCCGCCGGAATCAGGACAACGCGAGGTAGGCCTCGATTTCCCGCGACGGGTCGTCGGCCCGCATCAGCGATTCGCCGATGAGCACGGCGTTCGCACCGGCATCGAGGGCCCGTTTCGCGTCGGCGAGGGTTTTGATGCCGCTTTCGGAAACGAGCAGCACTGCGTCCGGAACTTCGTCGGCGAGCGCTTCGGTGGTCGCGAGATCGATTTCGAAGGTTTTCAGGTTCCGGTTGTTGATGCCGATGAGGTCCGCGCCGAGTTCGAGCGCGCGATCCATTTCCGGGAGATCGTGGACTTCGACGAGGACATCGAGCTGGAAGGATTTCGCTTCTTCGTAGAGCGCGCGGAGAAGATTGTCATCGAGCGCGGCGACGATCAGCAGGATCGCATCCGCACCGGCGACGACGGCTTCGTGGATCTGCACGGGATGGATGGTGAAATCCTTCCGCAGCAGCGGAGCCGGGGAAAACTCGGAGATTTTCGAGAGATAGCTGAGCGAGCCCTGGAAGTATTGTTCGTCGGTGAGGATGGAAAGGCATGAGGCGCCGCCGTCGATGTAGCGCTTCGCCTGGCGGATCGGATCGAAGTCCGGATCGATGAGCCCGACGGAGGGTGAAGCCTTCTTCACTTCCGCGATGACGCCGAGACGGCCCGGGCCGCGATCGAGCGCGCTGCGGAAACCGCGGAATTCATTTCGTTGGAGGGCGGCGGCGCGGAGGTGCGCGGCGCGGGAAAGGAGGGCCTCCACTTCAACGTGTTTCGTGGCGATGATCTGGGCGAGTTTGTCGGACATGCTGGCGCGGCTAGGGAAACTCAGCCTCGGAGATAGGACACGAAAATTTTTATCAAAAATGTCTTGCGAGTAATCGGAGCACATGTAGAAACGCCGCACGCAATCAGCGTTGCGGGCGTAGCTCAGTGGTAGAGCGCCACCTTGCCAAGGTGGATGTCGTGAGTTCGAATCTCATCGCCCGCTCCATTTTCCCTCAAGGAGCCTTCCAGAAACGGAAGGCTTTTTTGTTGGCGAGGGGTTGGTGGTGAGGCTGAATTTTTCCTCGCATGACCGTGCGATTACGATGTTTTCTCCGGATATGATGTTCGTCTGGTCGAAACTTTCCGGTGCCAAGTGGATCGATGCTTGGGAAGAGCGCTTTGCGGGGAATCCGAATCTCGTGATCGAATACGTGAAGGGCGGGAAGTCCGTGCGCGTGCAGGTTTTCTGTGAATCGGAGAAAGAGGCGAATGCGATCACGAAGCAGTTCGGCGGCAGCGTACGGAAGCTGGTGAACGCGGATTGGCAGAAGCCGGTGGAGGCGCCGCGTCCGCTGAAAGTCCGCGATGCTTTCCTGCTGACATCCGAAACCCGGAAGAAGGAACTCGCGGAATTGAAGAAGGCGAATCCGAAGCGGGAGCTGATCGTGATTCCACCGGAGATGGCCTTCGGCACGGGAGATCATGCGACGACATCGACCTGTCTGCGGATTCTCGTGGATGTGGCGCGCAGCCGGAAAGGCACGGATTGGACCGTGGCCGATCTCGGAACGGGAACCGGCCTGCTGGCGATCGCCGCGAAGAAACTCGGATCGGGTGAAATCTATGCGTGTGACTTCGATCCGTTCGCGGTGACCGTCGCGATCCGGAACGCGGAGCGGAACGGCACCGATGGCATCGAGGTGAAGGAGCAGGACGTGCTCAAATGGAAGCCGCGCAAGAAGGGCTACGATGTCGTGATGGCGAATATTTTCTCCACGGTGTTGATCGAGGCCTGGCCGGTGATCGCGAAGTCGCTGGCGGTTGGCGGCGATCTGATCGTTTCGGGCATCCTCGCCTCGCAGGCCTGGGATGTGTTCGAAGCGGCCGCGAAGTCGGGGCTTGGTTTCACGAAGGTGATCCGCAAAGGCAAATGGGTGACGGCCCACGGCGGTCACATGGCGGATCTGATCAAGAAGTAGCCGCCGCTACTTCTGGCATTTCGGGCACCAGTAGGTGGAGCGCTGGCCGAGCACTTCGTGGAGGATCGGCGTGCCGCAGACGAGGCATGGCTGGCCTTTGCGTTCGTAGACGAAAAGCCGCTGGCGGAAATAGCCCGGTTCGCCGTCGGAGTGAAGGAAATCACGCAGGGTGGTGCCGCCTTGTTCGATGGATTCCGCGAGCACCTGTCGGATGGCTGCGGTGAGTTTCTTCAGCCGGGGAAGCGTCAGTGAAGAAGCTGCCGTGCGCGGTTTGATGCCGGAGCGGAACAAGGCTTCGGAGGCGTAGATGTTGCCGACACCAACAACGACCTTCGCATCCATGATGGCGAGTTTGACCGCCACCGAGCGTTTGGCGCAGGCGGCTTTGAGCACGGCGGGGGTGAAATCGTC
>DATLIO010000494.1:0-1916 GCA_035539355.1 Luteolibacter sp. | reverse complement strand
GGCGTTCACCGTGTCAGGATGGCGTTCGCCGAGCATCGGGAGGGATGCCCGGAGTTTCTCCGAAATTTTCGGGGCGTCTTCCGTGGTGGTGCGCACGCTGAGGAGAATGCCCGTCGCGGCGCTGGTGGATTCGGTGGGTGTTGCTTCCTTGGAGAGCGTCAAGGATTTGAGCACTTCGTTGACCTGGTCGATCGGGAGTTCCTGACCTTTTTCGAGCTGATACTGCAGGACCGTGCCGCCGGTGAAGTCGATGCCGAGGGCGGTGTCACGTTTCATCCAGAAATTGCCGGCGCAGATCGTGACGAGAGCGGCGGAGATGATGAAGGCGATCTTGCGTTTGCCGAGGAAGTCGATGTTCGTTTCCGGGATGAGGCTGAGGAACGAAAGCTTCTTGAGCAGGCCGAGATCGGTTCCCCAGCGGAAGAGCACCCGGGTGACGAGGATCGCGGAGAAGAGCGATGCGAGAAGGCCGATCGTCAGCGTGACCGCGAAGCCTTTGATGGTTCCGCTCGCCATCCAGAAGAGGATGAGCGCGCTGATGAGGGAGGTGAAGTTCGAGTCGAAGATCGCGGTGAAGGCCTTGTCGTAGGAGTTGCCGATGGCGTTCTTGAGGCTCTTTCCGGCGGCCAGTTCTTCACGGAGGCGTTCGTAGATGAGGACGTTCGCGTCAACCGCCATGCCGATGGTGAGGATCATGCCGGCGATACCGGGAAGGGAGAACGGGAATTTGAACATCGCCATCGTTCCGAAGAGGATCACGGTGTTCACGATGAGGCCGATGACGGCGACGAGACCGGCGGAGCGGTAGTAAACGAGAACGAACAGGAAGGTGATGGCCAGACCGGTGACACCGGCCCAGATCGCCTGGGTGATGATGGCGGAACCGTAAGCCGCGGAAACCTTCTCCTGGGTTTCGACGATCAGCGGGTTTTCCAACGGATTCATCAGCGCGTCGGAAAGCTCCTTCGGTTCGCCGGGGTTGCGGAGACCTTCGATGATGAAATTCTGGCCGAGCGGCACCTTGTTGACGCGTGGGGCGCTGATGACATCGCCGTCGAGCACGATGGCGATGGAATCCACGCCTTCACGCATGTGCTGCGTGAGGGCGATCATCTTGTCGGTGCCTTTGTTGTTGAGCGTGATTTCAACCGCGTCCGATTGGCTTGGCGAAGGGTTCGCGCGGGAAATGTCCGATCCGCCGAGAGCAGGGCGGGCGTTGAGAAGGATCGGCTCGCTGTATTCGCGGCCGTCTTCGGTTTTCCCTTTCAGGAGGAATGCCCGGTAGCCGGGGATGATTTCGTTGCCTTCGCGCACGCGGGTGGCGAGGGATTTGCCATCGGGGCCGGGTTCGCCGGAGCGAGGGCTGACTTCACGGAGTTCGAGCTTGGCGACCTTTTCGATGGTCTTGCGGATCTCGGCGGATTCTTCATCGGAAACGCCGGGCATCTGGACCTGGATCTGATCCGCTCCAAGACGGTTGATCTGTGCTTCGCTGGTCCCGGTGGCGTCGAGGCGTTTGCGGAGGATGGCGATGGCCTGATCGACTTGATGGGGAGTCGGAGGTTCGAACTTTCCGCCGTCGACTTCCTTCGGTTGGACCCGGAGGGTGAAGGAAGATCCGCCGAGAATATCGATGCCGCCTTTGAGCCGCTTGCTGGGAGGCGTGGCGGCAAGCACGCAGAGGAAGGTGATGCCGAGAAGGAGGATCGTGCCGACGTTCCGTTTGCGCCGCTCGATGTCGGTCGCGAAATACCAGAAGAACAGGATCAGAAGGGTGAGCCCGATGGTGAAAAGGGCGGCCGGCTGTTCAAGTCCGGAACGGATGTTTTCCACCGCCTTGCTGAAGGCGGATGGCTGTTGGGCGAGTGCTGCGAGCATGACGGGACGGATGGAGTTTGGCGCTGGACGCGCGGGAA
>DATLIO010000493.1:0-2931 GCA_035539355.1 Luteolibacter sp. | reverse complement strand
CTTCAGACACGGCCTGGCTGAGATCCCGTCCCGCCGGATTCGCGGCCATGCCATAGCCCTTGATGTCGGTGAGGTCCTGTGGCTGGGACGCGAAATACAACGCGACTCCCAGCGCGAGCGCCGTCACGAACAGGAACGAGGAGATGAGCCTCGCCAGGCATCCGCGCTTGGCGGGTTTGGATTCTTCGGACATCGGATTTTCGGAGAAATGGGGAGGAACCGGTCAATCCGCTTTCGGAGCAGGGGAAGCCGGAGCCGGTGAGGATTCCGTTTTCGCCGGCGAAGCGCTGGCACCGCCATCGGCTTTCGCGCCCGCCTGGTAGGAAGAGGAGCGGTAATCGGTCTGGTAAAAACCGGCGCCTTTGAAAATCAGGCCGGCACCCGTTCCGAGCAGCCGTTTCACCTTTCCGTCGCACTCCTCCTGCGGGCAATCCTCGAGTTTCGCATCCTTCATGCTTTGGAAGAACTCGAAGCGGTGACCGCATTTTTCGCATTGGTAATCGTACGTCGGCATAAAATTGAAATAAGATCCTTAGCAGGTCCCTCCCATGGCGCAACTCCCGCCTAGCCACCTGTTCACTTGACCTCCCGCCCGGATCAGTCCACGGTCCGCGCGGAAAACCGATCCACCATGAAGTTGATTCCTCTTTTCGCAACCTGCCTCGCCGCCATCGCCCTCGTCTCCTGCGGAGGCACCCCGGGCAACGACTACATGGCCGGCGTCGGCGGCCCCATCCAGCAGCAGACCTCCGGAGGTCCTTACCACAAACCACCGGCCATTCCTGACGACATTTCCTACTGGGATGGCGATGGCGTCCAAGGCTCGCCGATGATCAAAATCAACCGTGGCCAGCAAAAGGCTTTCTTCTACAAAGGCGGCGTTCTCGTCGGCGTTTCAAAAATTTCCTCCGGCGACGAGGACCACGACACTCCTCCCGGCACCTATAAAATCACCGAGAAGTCGAAGGATCACAAATCGTCCATCTACGGCGTCTTCAAGGATGCCGCGGGCAATACGATCGATGACGATGTCGACATCCGCGTGAAGAAAATTCCTGCCGGAGCGACCTTCGTCCGCGCGCCGATGCCGAATTTCATGCGCTTCAACGGCGGTGTCGGCATGCACACCGGTTATCTTCCGGGTTACGCCGCTTCGCACGGTTGCGTGCGGATGCCCCACCACATGTCGACGAAGTATTTCGAGAACGTCGTCGTCGGCACTCCGGTGATCGTCGAATGAGCCTCCTTCCCGATCCTTCGGAAACCGCGGAAGTCTCTCCGGAATCCGTCGCCGCGTGGCTCGGTCTTCCGGAAGCCGGACGTCCGCGCCTCATCGATTGCCGTGAGGCGGAGGAGCTTTCCATCTGCCAGATCGCTGGCAACGAATGGGTGCCACTCGGCGAGTTTCCGGCGAAAGTGGATTTCCTGACCGGCGATCCCGAACGCGGGGTCGTCGTCTACTGCCACCACGGCATGCGTTCGCTGCGGGCCGCGCTTTTCCTCCGCTCGAAGGGTTTTGAGAACGCGTTCTCCATGTTCGGGGGCATCGACCTCTGGTCGGACCGGATCGATCCGGAAACGCCGCGTTACTGATCCGTTTCCCCACCGACCCATCGGGCGTAACTTTCCGCCACGTCCGCCGGTTTCACCGCGACGATTTCCGGAACGTCATACGGGTGCAGTTCCGAAAGCGTCTCCTTCATCAACGGATACGCCTCTGCGGTCGTCTTGAAAATCGCGAGCACCTCCGCCGCCGTTTCGACCTTTCCTTCCCAGCGGTAGATCGATTCGACATCCGGGAGCAGATTCACGCACGCGACCAGTTGCTTTTCCACCAGCACCGTGCCAATCTGTCGCGCCATACCGGCATCGGGAAATGTGCAGAACACGAGCAGCATCCCTTTTCTGAACACTGAAAACCGGAAACCCGCAAACTTCTTTCCCTGTGAAACCCGGCTTTCTCGACAAACTCGTTTCCCGCCTCGACAGCGTGGACCCGGGGGAAGTGCACCAGCTCGTCACCCGCCTGATCCGGGAAAAAGGCACTCTGACGAAGGTGTTCGAGGCCCTGCGCGAAGGAGTCATCATCCTTGATCCCGACAGCCGGATCGATTTCGTGAACACGGCCGCCTGCCAGTTCTTCGGGCTCGATCCGAAACGCGCGACCGGAGAACCCATCGCCAGCCAGATCCGCGGGCTCGATTGGGAGAGTCTCGCGAAACCCGGCCATGCCGTTTCCCGCGATCTGGAGGTGTTCTATCCGGACCATCGCTATCTGAATTTCTACCTCGCGCCGATCGAAGACTCCGGGGCTCCGCTGGGTCACGTGATGCTGGTCCGTGACCTCACCTCGACCCGTGCCCAGGAAGAGGAGAATCTGGAATCGGAGCGCCTCAACGCGCTCACGCTGCTCGCCGCCGGTGTCGCCCATGAGATCGGCAATCCGCTCAATTCGCTCGATATCCATCTGCAGCTTCTCGGCCGGAAATTCCGCAAACTCTCCGCCGGGGATCGCGCTCCGCTTGAGGAAAACCTCAAAACCGCCCGCGAGGAGATCCAGCGGCTCGACGCCATCCTGAAGCAATTCCTCCACGCCGTCCGCCCCACGAAGCCGACCCGCGAACGCTGCGACATCCATTTCATCCTGAAGGAAACCCTCAAGCTGCTCGAACCCGAACTCGCGGCCCGTCACATCGCGGTCGAGCTCGATCTCGCCGAATTCCTTCCGCCAGCGACCGTCGATGCCGGCCAGTTCCAGCAGGTGTTCTACAATCTCATCCGCAACGCCTATCAGGCCCTCCCCGGAACCGGCGGCCGCATTTCCATCCACACGGAGTTCAACGACTACGAGTTCATGATCTCGATCGCGGACAACGGCACCGGCATTTCCCCGGAGCACATGGGCGCGTTGTTCGAACCCTACCGCACGAC
>DATLIO010000492.1:0-2522 GCA_035539355.1 Luteolibacter sp. | reverse complement strand
GCTGGCTCTATATCGTCCTGGGAATTCTGGCGATGGGCAGCTCGGTGGTCTGGCTGCACGTGCTGAGATCCTCCGCTGAAATTTCTTGAGAGCCTGGAATCTGTCATCAATACTGTTCGCATGATCGCTTGTCTGTTCAGTTGCGAACACGCCACCTGCGCCGTGCCGGAGGCGTTCCGCGATCTTTTCAGCGGATCGGAGGAAACGGTGATGTCGCCGAAAGGTTGGGATCCGGGGGCTCTGAATCTCGCCCAGGGGTTCTCGATGAAATTCCGGACGCCTCTCATCCATGGCGATGTGACCCGTCTGCTGATCGATCTGAACGAGGGTGGTGAAACGCGTTGGAGCAGCTTTTCGAAAACGCTGCCCGAGGCGACGAGGGGCAAGTTGGTCGACCGCCATGAACGGCCGTACCGGCAGGCGATCCAAACGAGAATCACGGAAGACCTTTTACGGAACGACGCCGTGCTGCATGTGATGGTGCATACGGAAGAAGGCGGCTCCGGGATGGTTCTGGAAACTCCGGAATCCGGGATTGGCGGGGATTTCGCCTCGAAGTGGCGGAACCGGCTGGATGCGGATGGGGTGGATGTGCGCGTGGCGCAGGGGGCGATGGATGGGGATCTGGTCCGGGTGCTGACCGAAAGGCATCCGGCGGACCGCTACGCGCTGATCCGCCTCAAGGTCCCGCAAAGTTATTTCCTGGAAGGGAAGCCGCTGCGTTGGGAGACGGTGAAAAAATTCCTCATCGGATCGCTGGCCCAGGTCGTCCAGTCTCAGGAAGCTCCCGAAGCCGGCTGAGGTTCAGCGGCCCAGGAAGCTTTTCGTATCTTCGATGCTCATCCGCTGGTTCTCACCCCAGTTGGTGACGTGGGGTTTGGGATAAACGCGGCGGCGGATGTCGGTTTCCGCGTCGGACGGCTTGGTGATGCTGGTTTTGCCAGCCTCGCGGGCCGAACCGGTTTCGTAATTGCCGGTCTCGTAGCCTTTGGAAATATTCGCGGATGAACCGGATTCGCGGGCACCGGATCCTTGGTAGCGGGAAACGGTTTGGAAACGGCTGCCATCGGTGTCTCCTTCGTATTTCTTGCTCTCGTAGCGGGTGTCCCCCCACCACGATTTCTTGGAGTAGTCTTTCTTGCCGCCGAATTCCTTTTTCTCAACCCCGCCTTTGAAGTAGGCCGATTCGCGGTTGGTTTCGAACGAACTGCGCTTCTGTGATGATGACTTCCAATTTCCATCCTCGTCCTTGGTGAAACCTCCGTCGCGGCCGGCCATCGTGTCGGCCATGCGTTCGGAGAAGGGCTTGAAGCCCGAATCGGATTTCGCCGCGGCGGAGGAGCTTTCCCCGTCACCGTCCTTGGCGCAGGAAGCGATCAGGACGATCGGCAGGAAGGCGATGGAGCGGAGCAATCTCACGGTCTGGAATCGAGGAATTTTTCGATGCGTGGATCCGGCACCGCGCCGCGTTCGAGCGCCGCCTGATAATGGGCGCGCGCGTCGTTCTTGCGTTTTGCCTTCGCGCAGAGGACGGCGAGGTTGATGTGCGGTTCGCTGAGCATCGGGTCCGCTTCGATGGCGGCTTTCCAATGGGTCTCCGCTTCCCGGGTCTTGTCCGAGCTGTAAAGGATCGCACCGAGAAGGATCTGGCTCTTGGCATCGTCCGGGGCGAGTTCGACGCTGCGGGCGACACTTTGTTCGGCGCCGGACATGTCGCCGAGTTCGAGCTGGCTGAGGCCGAGCATGCGGTGGGCGTAGGCATTGTTTCCATCCAGCTCGACCGCACGGCGGAAGGTGTCGCTGGCGGACATGGAATCGTGCAGCTTCATGTGGACGAGGCCGAGTTTGCAGAGCGCGCCGGTGTCGCCGGGGTTCATTTCCACGGTCATCTGGAAAAGCTCCTTGGCCGGGCCGTAGCGCTCCGAGGTGTAGGCCTTGGTCGCCGCGCGGTTGTAGGTTTCGACTTCCTGGTTCAGGCTGTCCGTGGCGCGGCCGACGGCGGCCGGATCGCGGGCGAACGGGGAGACGAACTCTCCGTCAACCTTGCGCTCGGCGATGAGGCGCTGCTCTTCCTGGGTGAGCTGCAGGTCCTCGCCGGTGAAAAGTTCCATCGCTTTGGCGAGGTTCTCGTCCTTGAGTCCGAGTTTCTTCGCTTCGTCGACCAGCGTGTCCCGTGACTGGCGTCTCCATTCCTGGGCGCGGAGCTGGCGTTTGATGATGTCGCGGAGCATCTCGACTTCGGCCGGATCGGCGGAAACTTCGCCCCGGGCGAGCGCGGCTTCCTCGCCTTTGAGGCGGGTGGTCAGTTTCTCAAGCTGGCCGTCCTGATCGCGTTTGGCTTCCTTGAGCTTGTTGATCTCGAATTTGGCCATCGCCAGGTCGCGCAAGGATTCGGTCAGCGTGTCCTTGGTGTTGTTGTTGTCGACGTTGAGCGTTTCGACCTTCTCGGTGGCTTCGCGGAGATTCTTGGCGTGGCCCATGTTCTGCTCGATGAGCTGTTTGATGCGGCCCGCTTCGTTCAG
>DATLIO010000491.1:0-2034 GCA_035539355.1 Luteolibacter sp. | reverse complement strand
GGTTTCGAGCGTTTCACCCTGACGGTCCTGGCTCGAGGTCGTGACGCCGAGGGTCATGGTGCCCACGTATTGCTTGTCCTCGCTCATCAGGAGATCCTGGATTTTCGTCGCGCGGCCGATGACGAGCATCAGCAGGCCGGTGGCCATTGGATCGAGCGTGCCGCAGTGGCCGATTTTCTTCGTGTTCAGGGCACGCCGGGCGATCGCCACCACGTCGTGCGAGGTCATGTCAGGTGCCTTGTCGATCAGCAGTACGCCGCTCGGGCCATTTTCATCCGATGGATTTCTTCTCATGTAGTATCGTAAAAAATTAAACTCCCGCGGCTTCGGCCGCACGGCAGATGGCGGCGAGGACCTTTGCCTTCGCCTCCTCAAGCGGACCGGTCATCCGAATGCCGGCAGCAAGAGCGTGGCCGCCTCCGCCGAATTCCATCGCGATCTCGCAGACGTTGATGCTGATGTTCTTCGAACGCATCGAGACGCGGATTTTTCCGTCCGGCAGTTCTTCGAAGAACGCCGCGACGCGGACGCCGCGGATGGCGCGGATGATGTCGATCAAGCCTTCGCTGTCCTCAGGACGGAGATCGAGTTCGACGCGGGTCTGGTCGCGGAGCTCCCAGCTTGCGACGCTGCCGTTCGCGGAAAGTTCGAGCGTGTTGAGCAGCGAGCGCATCAGCTCGACGCGGCGATAAGGATGGTTGTCGTAGATGTCGCTGTTGATCGCGCCGACATCGAGGCCGCGACGGATGAGGTCGGCGCCCATTTCGTAGGTCTTCGCCGTGGTCGAAGGGTATTGGAACGATCCCGTGTCGGTGGAAACGGCGGAGTAGATCGCGTCGCGCGATTCGGCGGGCAGGGGAAGGCCGAGCGAGGTGATGATTTCGTAGACGATCTGGCCGGTGGCCGGACTGGTGGCATCGACGAGATTGAGATCGCCGTAGCGTGGATTGGAAATGTGGTGGTCGATGTTGAGCCACAGCTTCGCTTTCGAAGCGGCGTGAAGGGCTCTGTCGCCGAGCCGCGGCTTGGTCGCGGTATCGAGCGCGATGGCGACTTCGGCATCGATGGGATCCGCCGGAGGGGTTTCGATTTTGTCCGATCCGGAGAGGAATACGAAACTGTCGGGAAGACCATCCTCATTGATGAGGCGGACGGATTTCCCGGCGGCCATGAGCGCGAAGCCGAGTCCGATCTGCGATCCGATGGCGTCTCCATCCGGCCGGACATGGCTGAGGATGACGAACGAATCGTGTTTCCGGAAGACCTCACCGAGTTCGGCGAAGGAGACGTTTGAAGAGGAATCGCTCATGGGGTGGAACCGCGAGTCGCGGGCGCGGATTCTTTCCCCAAGCGCTCCCGGTGCAAGAACAAAGGGCGGGCTTGTCTCAGGTCCTTCCTGAAATCCCTTGATTTCAAACGGGATTTCTGATGTTGGAATGTGACCGGTAGAAGGTGGTTCATTTCCTTTTCCGCCGTTTCTTTTCCAAACCCATGAAACCCTCGTTCCGCCTCCGTCGTGGCTTCGCATGCCTTTTTGTAACGGTCTCCATGGCTTCATACGCCGGAGCGCAATCATGGAACGCCACCGCCACCACGGGCAACTGGAGCACTGCGTCCAGATGGACTCCCAACACCGTGCCTGACGCAATCAGTGCCGCGGTCACGATTTCATCGGACATCACGACGGCCCATACGGTGACGGTCCGGGCCGGGACCACGTTGGCTCTTGGCAACAGCCAGGCAATCGGAACGGGCAGCGGAGCTGTGACCGTCGAAACGGGGGGAGGCATCGAGCTTAAGGATGGAATCACCATCGCTGGACGGGCGCTGACGGCGTCCGGAACGAGTTCCACGGCAAGCCCTTCGAACATCATTTCAAGCCTCACCAGCGTTTCAGGCGACAACACCTGGTCCGGTGACATCACGGCGAATACCTCGAACAACGTCCGTTTCACCTCCAACAGTGGTGCGACTCTCCGGCTTTCCGGGGACATGTCATTGAGCGGCAGCGGAAGTTTGGTTCTCACCGGTTCG
>DATLIO010000490.1:0-4308 GCA_035539355.1 Luteolibacter sp. | reverse complement strand
CCGCATCGTCGCTCATGAGCAGGTTGCGGCAGGTCTGGTAGGCATCGGTGTGATGCGCGCCTTCGTCGACGAAGATGAGTCCGGAGAAGACCGTACGGGATCTGTCGTAGAGCGAGTTCTTGTAAAGCAGGTCCGAGTAGGCGCCTTCGGAAACGTGATGTTGGAAGGTGCGCTGGTCGTATTCCTGTTCGTGGCTCGGGATGGAGACGGAAAGCATTTCCGATCGGGCGCCCGGACCTTCGAGGCGGGCGAGCGATTCGTTGCGGACCCACGACGCGCCGGTGTTGACGACCAGACCGATGGTCGAGGCGTCGCGCGCCGCGCCGGTTTCGTTGATCTGGATGACGCGGGTCTGTTCGTTCACCGCCTGGATGGCGATGTAGTCGAGCTTCGAACCCGGGCCGGCGGAAAGGTCGTTGAATGCGACGGCAAGAGCGGCTTCGTCATCGGCGGATCGGAAGATGTCGACGACGCGGACCTTGGCGTGCTTGCCGGTGACGATGAGCGTGTGCGGGAAAACGACGATGTCCTTTCCGGAAATCCAGTGATGCACTTCGATGGTGCCGGCGACCTCGACGTTGTCGGGAACATGCACGAACAGGCCGTTGGTGAGGGACGCTTCGTGCCACGCGGCGTATTTCGCGGAACCGAGGCGGGTCTCCTGTTTCATGAAGTGCTTCTCGACCAGCTCCGAATGCGCGGCGAGCGCATCGGCGAGCGGAAGGCAGACGACGTTGGCCGGAAGCGAGGATTCGGAATGGGCGAGCTCGTCGTTCACGAAAACGAATTTCGCGACGGGAGCTTCGAGACCTTCCGAGCGGGAAACGAGATCACCGGCGAGGGTGAGCGTCGGTTTCGCGAGGCCGGAAAAGTCGAGCTGCTTGAAGTTCGCGAAGCGCCATTCCTCATGACCGCGTTTCGGCGTCGGGAGGGATTCGTAGCGGGCTTTCGCGGCTTCTTGGCGTGCGGAGAACCAGGCGGGCAGGGTCAGAGTCATTTCAGAGAAATCTTACAAGTCTTACGGGTCCCATGGGACGTATCAGCCGACGGAGCCTTCCATCTCCAGGTCGATCAAGCGCTTCAGCTCCACGGAGTATTCCATCGGGAACTCACGGACGAGGTCGTTGATGAATCCGTTCACCGCGAGGGACATCGCCTGACCTTCGTTGAGGCCGCGTTGCATGAGGTAGAAGAGCATGTCTTCCGAAACCTGCGAAACGGACGCTTCGTGCTGGGTCGAGTGCTTGTTGCCCTTCACCGTGATCGCCGGATAGGTGTCCGTGCGGCTGTGGCTGTTGATGAGAAGCGCGTCACACTCGGTGTTGTTCTTGCAGCCTTTGAGGTGCTTCGGAATGTGGACTTGGCCGCGATAGGTCGAGCGGCCTTCGCCGACCGAGATGGATTTCGAAACGACGTTCGAGGTCGTGTAATCCGCGGCGTGGATCATCTTCGCGCCGGTGTCCTGATGCTGGCCGTTGTTGGCGAGAGCGATGGAGATGACTTCGCCGCGTGCACCTTTGCCTTTCATCACGACGCCCGGATATTTCATCGTGAGGCGGGAGCCGATGTTGCAATCGATCCAGCGGATCTCGGCGTCTTCCATTGCGAGGCCGCGTTTGGTGACGAGGTTGAAGACGTTGCTGCTCCAGTTCTGCACGGTGACGTACTGGATCTTCGCCCCTTTGAGGGCGACGAGTTCGACAACCGCGGAGTGGAGCGTCGACGTTTCGAATTTCGGTGCGGTGCAGCCTTCCATGTACATCACCTCGGCGCCTTCGTCCGCGATGATGAGCGTGCGCTCGAACTGGCCGAAGTTCTCGGAGTTGATCCGGAAATAAGCCTGCAGCGGCTGCTTCAGCTTCACGCCCTTCGGAATGTAGATGAACGATCCGCCGGAGAAGACGGCGCTGTTGAGCGCGGAGAACTTGTTGTCGGCGGTCGGGATCACCTTGCCGAAATACGGGCGGAAGATCTCCTCGTATTTGTGCAGGCCTTCGGTCGAGTTGACGAAGATGACGCCTTGCTTGGTGAGCTCCTCCTTGACGTTCGAGTAAGCGGCTTCCGAGTCGAACTGCGCTTCGACACCGGCGAGGAACGCGCGTTCCTGTTGCGGGATGCCGAGGCGTTCGAAGGTTTCAAGGACGTCCGGAGGAACATCATCCCACGAGCGTTTCGGTTTTTCACCGTCGGAAAGGTAATAGCGGATGACGTCGAAATCGATGTTATCGAGATCCTTCGTCGCCCAGTTGGTGGGCATCGGCTTGTCCTGGAAAACCTTCAGCGCTTTGTGACGGAAATCGCGCAGCCACTGCGGGTCGTTTTTGACGTCGCAGATGTAGTCGATCGTTTTCTCCGTCAGCCCGCGGCCGGCGTCGAATTTGTTGCGCTCCGGAAACGTGAAGTCGCCTTTCGAGCGATCGATGTCGATCGCGCTGCGGGTTTCCGAATCAAGAACGGCGGAGTCTTCGTAGGACATTTTGGTAGGAAGGAAAATTAGGCGAGAACGGGATCCTTGAGGAATTCGTAGCCGTCTTTCTCAAGCTCGAGCGCGAGTTCCGGGCCGCCGGAGCGGACGATGCGGCCTTCGGCCATCACGTGGACGTAGTCCGGTTTGATGTAGTCGAGCAGGCGCTGGTAGTGGGTGATGAGAAGGAAGCCGCGGTCGGGCGAGCGCATCGAGTTGACGCCTTTGGCGACGATCTTGAGGGCGTCGATGTCGAGGCCGGAGTCGGTCTCGTCGAGGATCGCGTATTTCGGCTCCAGCATGATGAGCTGGAGGATCTCGTTGCGCTTTTTCTCACCACCGGAGAAACCTTCGTTCACGGCGCGGGCGGTGAATTTCCGGTCCATCTCGAGGAGGTCCATCTTCGAGTAGAGGTTCTTGTAGTAAGCGACGGCGTCGATTTCCTCACCTTTCGGGAGGCGGGATTGCAGCGCGGCGCGGATGAAGTTGGCGTTCGAGACGCCGGGGACTTCGGAAGGATATTGGAAGGCGAGGAAAATGCCGTCGCGGGAGCGCTCGTCGATCGACTTCTCCAGGATGTTCTCGCCGTCGAGTTCGACGGAGCCGCCGGTGACGACGTAACCTTCGTGGCCGGCGATCACTTTCGAGAGCGTCGATTTTCCGGAGCCGTTCGGTCCCATGATGGCGTGGACTTCACCCTTCGGAATTTCGAGGGTGACGCCCTTGAGGATTTCGGTGCCGTCTTCGAGCGTGGCGTGGAGGTCTTGGATGTGGAGGCTCATGTTGGGAGAGGTATTCAGGCTTGGGGTTCGGCGATCTTGCCGCTGACGGTGATTTCGATTTCCTGCACCAGCGCGCCGGGCGGGAGGTCGAGGAAATCGGCGAGATTCACACCGGGTTTGAAATGCACGTCGTGGATCGCGCCCGTCGCGGCATCGTGGAAATGGCCGTGCTCCTGCAGGTTCGAGCAGTAGCGGGAGGGCCCGCGCTCGAAATTGACCTGCCGGACGATGTTGTGTTCGACAAGCGCTTCGAGGCAGTTGTAGACGGTCGCCAGCGAGATGTTCGGCAGCCGGTCCTTGACCCGCATGAACACATCGTTGGCCGTCGGGTGGTCCCGGTCCTGCATCAGGATCCGGTAAACTTCCTGCCGCTGGCGCGTCATCCGGAGCCCGGAAATCTCCTCGGGGAGACCGGTATCCGCTGGGTTGGATGAGGCTTCGCTGACCATTTCGGCGGGAAAGTCCGCCGAGTCCTACCTAATATCAAGAATAATTCTAATTATTTGATTAAGGGGGCTTAAATTTTGGCGGACGGTCGGAGATCGTGGCTGATTCCGGGGTCGAAAACACCGCCGGCACCCGTCCGATCCATCCACGCCAGACGAAAAAGGGGTTGATTTCCGATGGTTGACCCCCCGGGAGGGGGTTGCTAGCGTCCGCGCCCCGTCATGAGTGACTCCGCAAAGAACTACAAGGACACGCTGACCCTTCCGCAGACGACTTTTCCGATGCGTGGGGATCTCGTGGAAAACGAGCCGAAGCGCCTCGAGCGCTGGGAATCGAGCGGACTCTACCAGCGCATTATTGCCCGCCGCCGCGAACAGAAAGCGCCGGAATTCGTTCTTCATGACGGCCCGCCTTTCGCGAACGGCGACGTCCACATGGGCACGGCGCTCAACAAGGTGCTGAAGGATCTCGTCGTGAAATCCAAGACGATGGCCGGTTTCGCCGCGCCTTTCGTTCCGGGTTGGGACTGCCACGGCCTGCCGATCGAGTTCAAGGTCGTGAAGGAAGCCGCCGGTCTCGAGCCTGCGGAGATCCGCCGCCGCTGCACCGAATTCG
>DATLIO010000489.1:0-2876 GCA_035539355.1 Luteolibacter sp. | reverse complement strand
CGCCGAGGATTTCCAGACTGGCGATTTCGAGTTGGGCGCGGTCCTGCTTGTCCCGTTGGTCCGCCAGATAGAAAAGGCCACCGGCGATGGCGGCGAGGACGAGCGTGAGCAGCCAGATGACTTTGGCCGTGCGGCGCGATGGTGGCTTGGCGGAAACGGCGGGTGCGGTTTTGGCTGGCGCCTCTTCAAGAGGTTGGGTCTTCGTCGAAGGCGGCCGGATCGGTGGCGCGGACGCGGGAAGCGATTCGGCTTTCTTGAAAATGAAAACCGGTTCGTCGGATTTCTTCTCCGGTCCAGTTGCTGACGTTGCCGGAGCGATTTCAGCGGTTGTCGGAATGGACCCTGCGGTTGCCGGAATGGACTCTGCGGTTGCCGGAATGGACCCTGCGGTTGCCGGAATGGATTCTGCGGTTGCCGGAATGGACTCTGCGGTTGCCGGAATGGACTCTGCGGTTGCCGGAATGGACTCTGCGGTTGCCGGAAGGGGTTGAGCAGTGGTCTCAACGGCTTTCGGGATCAGACCGATCGCTTCGAGATGCTCGCGGACGGCGGTCAGTGCCTGATCGAAATCGGTGAGGCCCTGTTGGTAACGGTCCGCCAGCGTGTCATTCGGGGCGGTGCGGACCATTTCCGCGATGCGTTCCCTCGCCTCCTTGAACTCGTTCAGAAACGGCCGTGGATCGTCATCCGGGCCGAGACCGAGGATTTTTCGTGCTTCAAGCAGGGTCATGGGAGGATGGGTGCGCTAGCTGGTAAAGCGTAACGGATGCAACCGGAGGGTCAAGACACCGGGACGCCGATCTGCGGAGGAAACCGCGCTTCTCAGCCGATGAAACGTTGCACGACCGGCATACGGCGGCCGATGCCGAAGGCTTTCGAGGTCACCCGGAGACCGGGGGCGGCCTGCTGGCGTTTCCATTCGTTGAGATCCACCCGGCGCTGGATCCAGCGGACGATGGTCTCATCAAAGCCGCGGGCGATGATTTCGTCGGTCGAAAGATGCTTTTCGACGTAGAGTTCGAGGATCGCATCGAGGACTTCGTAGGGAGGCAGCGTGTCCTGATCCTTCTGGTCGGGGCGGAGTTCGGCGCTCGGCGGTTTGTCGATCGTGTTCCACGGGATGATTTCCCGGTCCCGGTTGATCCAGCGGCTGACTTCGTAGACGCGCATTTTCGGGAGGTCGGAAATGACGGCCAGGCCGCCGCACATGTCGCCGTAGATCGTGCAGTAGCCGACGGAGAGTTCGCTCTTGTTGCCGGTGGTGAGGAGGAGATGTCCGTCCTTGTTGGAGAGCGCCATCAGCAGCACGCCGCGGATGCGGGCCTGGATGTTCTCCTCGGTCACGTCCTCCGGTTTTCCGGCGAAGACGGGTTTCAGCGTGGCTTTGATCGTGTGGTAGATGTCGCTGATCGGCACTTCGTCGCAGCGGATGCCGAGGTTCTTCGCCAGCGCGAAGGAATCGGAGACGCTGCCGCCGGACGAATACGGGCTCGGCATGGTGAGTCCGTGGACGTTTTCCGGTCCCAGCGCATCGGCGGCGATGACCGCGGTGATCGCGGAGTCGATGCCACCGCTGAGGCCGAGACAGACGCTGGAGAAGCCGCATTTCGTCGCGTAATCCCGGAGGCCGAGAACCAGTGCGTTGTAGAGTTGTTCGGCGGGAGGGGAGTCGGTGATTTCCTTTGCCGGAGCCGAGAACGGATCGATGACGAGTGTTTCGTCGGAGAAGCCTTCCATCTGCGCCGCGGTCGAGCCATCGGAGCGGATCACGACCGAATGGCCGTCGAAAACGAGTTGGTCCTGGCCGCCGACGGCGTTGCAGTAGACGACCGGAGCTTTCGCCTGACGGGCGACTTTTCCGAGCATCTCCCGGCGTTCGGCGGGTTTGCCGACGTGGAAGGGGGAGGCGCTCAGGTTGAGCAGCAGGTCAATGCCCTTGGCGGCGAGTTCTTCCGCGGGGTCTCGGTCGTAAAGCGGGCGCTGCAGGTAATCTTCGGTCCAGATGTCCTCGCAGATCGTCACGCCGATGCGTTTGCCGTTCCAGACGATCGGTTCGCACGACTCGCCGGGCTCGAAGTAGCGCCGCTCGTCGAAGACATCGTAGGTGGGCAGCAGGGTTTTCCAGACGCGGTGGCGGATTTCCCCGTTCTCCAACCATGCGGCCGCGTTGCGGAATGGTTTGCCGGGCTTTCCGGAATCATTGTGATCGATGTAGCCGACGATCAGCGGGACCTCGCGGATTTCCCCGGCGAGATGGTCGAGCGCCTGCAGGCATTTCGGGACGAACTGCGATTTGAAAACGAGATCGCGCGGAGGATAACCGGCGAGCGACATTTCCGGGGTGATCACGAGATCCGCGCCCGCTTCGAGACACCCGCGGTAGGCGGCGAGCAGCCGTTTGATGTTTCCGGGGAAATCCCCGATGACGGCGTTGGTTTGGGCGAGACCGATCTTCATGAAGGCGGAACCAAGGAAACACCCCGCGCTGCCCCCGCAAATCCAAAAATCCAGCGTTGTGAAGTGAGCATGATGCCTCGGAACGACCGCTTGCCCTCGCCGGATTGTCTGTCTAAGGTCCGGCAATCGACCCCGGCCCCGCCGTTTATGAAAATTCAGATCCTTTCCTCACTGGTATCCGCCCTTTCGCTGACGGCTCTCATGGCGGATGTGCCGGCGAAGCCCGCCGAAGCTCCGAAAGCCGCGGCGGAGTCCAAAAAGGAAGAGCCCGCCGCACCGCAGCTTTCCCCGAACCAACAGGCATTCCTCAACCTTCCCGAAGAAAAGCGGAAGGATTTCGCGAAGCACCTCAACGAGGCCTCCCGTCTTTTCCAGGCGAAGCGGGTTTTTGAAACGCTCGATGAGCTCTACAAGGCCGA
>DATLIO010000488.1:0-4917 GCA_035539355.1 Luteolibacter sp. | reverse complement strand
ACGTTGGGGTGGCCGCGGATTGGAGGGGTGGCTGGAAATGGATCTCGGAAACGCGCATCTGGTTTCCGTGGCCACCTACCACCAGCATCTGCCGGTTTTCCGCAAGCTGCTGGAAGAGTGCGGCGGGGACCTCGACCGGTTTTTCGAGAAGGTGAAGGACCTGGAGATTCCGGAATGAGCGCCTTGGCGGTTGAAAAACGCCGTCAGGGTGGTATTTCTCCGGCAGAAATGAGCGCACAAGCACCGAAAATCACCGCCTACCTGAAAACCTATTGTGGCTGGAGCGAAGGCGTCCGGGCCATCATGCGGAAATACGACCTTCCGTTCGAGGAGAAGGACATCATCAAGAATCCGGCCTTCCGTTGGGAAATGGAGCAGCGCAGCGGCCAACCGTTGTCGCCGTGCGTTGAAATCGACGGCACCATGCTGCCGGACATCAGCGGCGACGAAGTCGAGAAGTGGCTGGTGGACAACGGTTATCTCCAGCTCAGCGACAAGCAGGCGGATGCTCCGACGAATTCTTCCTGCACCGATGAGCAGCACGCGGCGATGGCGGCGGGCACTTTCAAGGTGCCGGGCAAGATCCAGTTCCTGGATTGACCGAGAATTGCCGGGTTTTGGCGGAAGATTTTGGAGACAATTCAGCCTCGCAGAGGCATTTTACCGCTGATGGTGAACAGTCCCCGGAGCGTCTGGAAAGAGTGGCTCGCGGCCAATGGTCCGCGGCTGCTCCTTTTCGCGCGCGGATGGGCGAACTGCCGTGAGGACGCGGAGGATCTGGTGCAGGAGGCTGTCTTGCGGCTTTGGAACCATCAGGCCGACAAAGGCGGACTGCCTCCGGATCTTCCGTTCGCGTTTTCGACGATCCGTTTCTGCGGGCTGAACCACTACCGCACGGAGAGCCGCCGGAAGAAACGTGAGGAATCGATCATTTACCTGAACGACTTCGAAGACGTCTGGCTCGATCCGGTTCTGGAGGATGATGAGGACGCCGCCCGTCTGCGGGACGCCGTGCAGAATCTCAGCCCGAAGCTGCGCGAGGTGGTGGTGATGAAAAGCTGGGGCGGGCTCACGTTCGCTGAAATTTCCGAAGCGCTGGCGATCTCGCCGAACACGGCGGCGTCGCGCTACCGATACGCGTTGGAACAACTTTCGCAGGAACTGCGGCAACTGAAGGAGGCACGCAATGCAACCGCCTGATTCGATCGAAGCCATGCTGGACCGGTTGATGCCGACAGCCATCAGTGAAAAGGGTCAGCGCTCGCTGGACGAGATGCTCGATGAGCTCTGCGGTCCCGAGATCGTGGAAGCGCCTGTGGTGCGTCGGAATCACTGGAAATACGCGGTGGCTCCGGTGGGGATCGCCGCGGCTGTGGCGGTCGCGGTTTTCCTGCCCGGCAAGGAGACGAAGAAAGGGGTTTCGTCACCTGCGGTGGTCGCCATCGCGGACGAGGAATTCTCCCTGGTCGGCGAGTCCGACCGGATCGAAGCCTTGGCCGATGAGGGGCTTGTCGCCGATCCGATGGGTGGGGTGATGCAGGCGATGCGGGTCCGTGTCGTCGGTGAGAACACTTTCCGTGACGAGGAAACCGGCATCGTGATGCAGATTTCCGAACCACGGGAAGAGATGTTGTTTTATCAGGTGAATGCGTTCTGAAATGCTGACGAGAGCTGTCATTCTCATGCTGGCGGGAGTCGCGATGGTCTCCGGTGTCGAGCCGGTTTCAGCGCCGCAGACACCGGTTCCGGTGCCGGTTCCGCAACCTCCGTTGCCGGTTCCCTTGGCGCTGACGCCGACGGGTCGTGCCTGGCTGGGAGTGAAGGTCGACAAGGTGAATCCGACGATGTCGGCCCACATCCCCGGTTTGCCTGAAGGGGTTGGATTCATCGTGACCTCCGTCGATACCGGTGGTCCGGCCGAAACGGTGAAACTGCAGCCTTTGGATGTCGTCTGGAAACTGGGGGAACAGCTTCTCATCAATGAGGCCCAACTGGCGACCTTGCTCAAGATGCAGAAGCCGGGTGACGAGGTGAATCTGTCCGTTTTCCGGGGTGGCCAACCTCTGGTCATCAAATTGAAACTCGGTGATCTGCCGATGGGGCGCGACGGTTTCCGCAGTGAACTCGCCGAAACCTCGATCCTGCCTTCGGATGGATCGCCGATGCGCGTGGTCACGTTCGCCGACCGGACGGCCACGTATTCTTCGGATGAAGGGAAAGCGGTGCTGCGTCGTGAAGGGGAGTCCTACGTGCTGCTCATCACCAGTCCTGCGAACAGTGTGATTTTCGAAGGGGACGTCAGTCAGAAGTCCGGCATGGAGGCGGTTCCTGCGAATTGGCAGCGCCGCGTGTGGTCGCTGAAACGAGGACTCGATCATGCGCCGCAGGAGATGGTGCCCGTCCGGCAACCCCGACCGCGGGTGGTGCCTCCGCCGCCAGAGGTGCAGCAGTGAAAGCAAAGGGCGCGATCACCGACCGCGCCCTTGTTTTTTGCTGTGAGAGGATGCTTTGACGAAGGTCAGTGAATGGCCTCCTGATTGACGCCGCGGCTGAACAGTCCGCCGGTGGCGATACGGGTCAGGACGCGGTCGGCTTCGCCTTCCTCGTGGATCGATTCGTTGAGGAGATCGACGGCATTTTCATAACCGAGTGCTTCGGCGAATGCCCGGGCGACCCCATAGGCTGCGATTTCATAATGCTCCACGCGGTTGGCGGAAGCGATGAGAACGGCGTCACGGACATCGCCGGGAGTGCTGTTGGCGATGTGCTTTTTCGCCTCACGGATCAAACCGCGCATGGCTTCACATTCTTCACCGGCCGGATCGATTGCCAGTTCGGAACAGATCCGGACGATCCGGTCGCGCTGGTTGTGGGTCTCCTCCAGGTGTGAGGAAAACGCTTCGCGAAGATCGGTGTCGGTGGCGTTGGCCGCCATTTCCGGCAGGGCGGTGATGAGTTGGCTTTCCGCGCTGTAGAGGTCGCGCAGTTGGTCATGATACAATTGCTGCAGGTTGCTGATCATGATGGGAATGGGTTGTTGGTTTCCAAACCGGCAGGAAGCCGGTGGTTTCCATTCCTTTCGCAGGAGATGTGCCGGATTGAAGACCGGCTTATGATCAATCGGTTGTGATTGGGTGGTCGAAATCCAAACCGTCCGCGATCATGCGCGATGCTCGATCAGGAGTGCGCGACGAGATGATGGAGCGCGTCATTCAATGACTCGACGGTCACATCCGCTCCGGCGTTTTCCAGTTCAGCAACCGTGTAACGGCCGGTGGCGACGGCGAGGCATCGCGCGCCGATCGCTTTGGCGCAGGCGATGTCTTTCGGCGTGTCGCCGATGACCCAGGTTTCGCCGGGAGAAAAACGGCGTGACGCATGGGCCGCAGCGCGTTCCAAGGCGATCGGGCCGAGTTGATTGCGATCGGCGTGATCGCAGCCATAGGCTCCGAAAGGGAAATAGGCGGACAAGCCGAAGTGGCGGACTTTGGTGGCGGCG
Source organism: Luteolibacter sp. (assembly GCA_035539355.1). Taxonomy (GTDB): domain Bacteria; phylum Verrucomicrobiota; class Verrucomicrobiia; order Verrucomicrobiales; family Akkermansiaceae; genus Luteolibacter. Next base: position 1,418 of record DATLIO010000488.1, on the reverse strand, counting down.
CCTTCCGCGGTGTTGCCGGTGAGCAGTCCGAGTGTGACACCCGGACGATCCGAAAGAGCGGCGAGGATTTCAACAACCCCGTCGAAGACTTTTGCGGGAAATCCGCCGTTCGCGAGGTTCCAATCCAAACGGGCGAGATACGCTTTGAAATAGGCTTCGATCCGTTCGGGAGTCGGCTCGATTTCGAAATGCGAATGGATCTGGGCGACGATGCCGAGATCGGTCGCGCCGGCAAGATCGAGCGACGGGCCTTCGTGGCCGAAAATTTCGACACTGGCCTCTTGAAGGGCCTTCATCCCGGCACCACCCGTGTCCACGAGGGTGCCGTCGATGTCGAAAAGGTAGAGCATCCGATGGCGGATTACTTTTCGGTGGCTTCGGCGGAAGCTTCAGACGCCTCATCCGGCACTTCGTCCGGAACATCGTCGAAGTCGTCCGCGGCGTGATCCTCTTCCTCGAAATCGTCTTCCTCCATCAGTTCACCGTGGAAGAGATGGAATTTCCGCTTCCGCTGGTGTTGCGGCAGAGGGGAGAGAATCATGGCGACGGCGCGGCCGTTGAGTTTCGGCGGCTGGTCGACCTGGGCCATGGTTTTCAGGTCTTCGATGATCTTGTTGAGCACCACGAAACCGAGATCCTTGTGGGCGTTCTCACGGCCACGGAATTGGAGGACGAAACGGCACTTGTGGTTGGTATCGAGGAAACCTTCGGCACGACCGAGCTTGATGTTGTAGTCGTGCTGGCCGGTGCCGACGCGGAATTTGACTTCCTTCATCCGGGTGGCGGCCTTGGACTTCTGCTTTTTCAGCTTCGCCTGCTCGTACTTGTATTTGCCGTAGTCGATGATTTTGCAGACGGGCGGATCCGCCTGTCCGGCAATCTCGACGAGATCGAGTCCCAATGATTGGGCTTTCTGAAGCGCGTCGCGCGAGTTCATCACGCCGAGCTGGTCGCCGTTGGCGAGAACAACACGGACTTTCGGGGCGCGGATTCGGTCGTTGACCCGCGTCATGTCGCGGAAACGACCCCTGTTTTGGTCTCTTTGTGGCTTAGCGATGGCTTTGTCCTCCAGTGGGTATATGCGACGTGCCGGTGCGCGCACGGACGAAGCCGATGCACGGGGCCGGTGCGAAGAATGATTCGGAACGATGAATCCGAGGGCCGGTCATGGATGACAGACGAAGGGATCGAGCCGATCGAGAAGATCAGCTTGCACGTTGATAATGAATCGTTCCGGTAAAATCATGGGGCGGCGATTGCCGTCTGACGCGTGAATCCGGAAACCTGAGCTTCCGCCAGCGCATCTTGAATCTTGTAAATACGGATTTTTTCGGAGGACGGCAAGCTGGATTTTCAGAGCGAACGCTCGCGGATTTCCTGAACGATGGAAGTGATGACCTCGTCGACCGGCTTGGTCC
>DATLIO010000487.1:0-3447 GCA_035539355.1 Luteolibacter sp. | reverse complement strand
GGTCGGCGGTTCGATCCCGTCCTCGTGTACCATTCTTTCCACCTTCCGTCCGCGACATTCACCTCGGAACACGAACCATGGGTTTTCCCGGGGAATTTTCCTTGCCGCGGTAAATTCGGCTCCTCCATGTTGCAGCCCATGAGACGCCTGAAAACCCCCGTCTTCGCGGCCATTTTCGCCTCGAGTTTCATCGCCGTTCCTGCGGCGGACGCCGCCGTCGCCTACTGGTCGTTCCAAAACACGCTCGCTGGCGCATCCGGCAGTGGAACCACCGACCTCACCGAATCCAGTGGATTCGCATCGGCACCGACGGTGAGCAGCAACGCCGGCACCGGCGGCAACGCCACGACCGGCACGACCACCGGCGGGGTCCAATACACCTCACCGGTTTCCAACAGCATCTATGCGGGAACCACGATCGGCACCAACAACACCGCCACGGGCCAATCACTGACCTGGTCCACACCGCAGACCGCCAACTCATCCCTCACCGGCGCTTATTTCACCATTTCCCTGAACACCACCGGACTCACGGATCTCGCCATCCAGTTCGACATCCGTGCGGCCACCGCCGGCAGTTCGGTGCCTGCCCCGGGTGCGTTCTCTCTCATGCAATACAGCCTGAACGGAACCGACTGGTTCTCGCTCGGAGCGACGAGCCCGACCTGGGCTCACCTCACCAGCACGGCCTGGGAACGGGAGTCGCTGAACCTCTCGGCCGCGGATGCGATCGAAAACCAGAGCAACGTGCTGCTCCGCTTCACCTTCGAGGACAGCGGGGTCAACACCGGAGCCATCAACATGAACATCCGGCTCGACAACCTGATCATCACCGCGATCCCCGAACCTTCCTCCGCTCTCCTGGCCTCCGGATTCCCGATCGCCCTGCTGCTGCGCCGCAGACGTTCCCGCTGAACGCGGGCCAGATCGTCCACCGGCCGAGCTCACGCAACCGCCAAACGACCTTTGATCCTCTTATCCCTCCCTCACGGAAGGATCATGAAAAAGCCGCCGTTGCTCGCCCAGGCGGCGACGGGGACGGGCACCCAGCGGAGCTCGAAGCGGGCACCCCAGGAATCGCTCACCGCGAGTTCATTGGTCTTCTCGTTGTAGCCGATGATCATGCACACGTGGTAGTTGTCGGACGGCTTCTCGCGTTTGGAGAAATCCTCCGCGGTCGCTTCGACTTCCGCCGCGTAGGCGGTCCAGTCCGTGACCGATTTCCGCTTCTGGGTGAATTTGTCCGCCTGCTCGTTGTAGGCGTCCATCGAGCACATCCGCCACATGATCGGAACTCCCTGGTCGATGTAGCGTTTCACGTCGCGGATCTTCAGATCCTTCACCGATTCGTCCTTGGTCCGGCGCCCTTTGCTGTAAACCTGCGAGCGGATGCCATCGACGAGATACTCGACCACCGTGCCGCCGCCGATGCCGGTCTGACCGACCATCGCGAGCAGATACATGTCCGCGTCCATGCCCATCGTCCGCATCGCGCGTTCGAACGTCGCGGGCACGCAATAGCCCTTCGGCCCCTGATCGACCATCGGGATCTGGGAAATGTGGACGTCGCCGTTCGGCTCCTTCACCACGCTGTCGACCAGCCGCTTCTTGAGATCCTCATCCTTCATCCGGAGGGATTTCCCGCCCGCATCCGCGGTTTCGGTCGAAACGATCATCAGGCCGACGTATTCGCCCTCGACGTTGGAAAGAAGGAACGAGTGTCCGTTCCAATCCCATCGCTGGATCGTGCGCCGGCTTTTCCCTTCGCCGAAGCGCTGCACTTTCGGTTGGCCGAGCGCGGTGGTCAGTGCTTTTGAAACAGTCTCCTCGTCCTTCGCCATCGCATCCGCGAGGCCTTTCTCCGTGGCTTCCGTGCCACCTTTGAAATGGTCCGCTCCGAATCCCGCCTTGCTGCCGGTATCCCCTTTGTTCGCGTAAACGGCCGAAACGCTGGTCACCGCACCCTTGTCGTCCGAATACAGCGCGACGGAATTCGGCACCGCGCCAAAAAGCTGGTAGGCCGCGCCGCGCGCCGCATACCGCCGCCAGCTTTTGCCATACTTCGATTGCGACTCGGCATCGAGATCCAGTCCCGATGCCAATTCCTCTGCTTTTCTTGTCGAAAAAGGCTCCGACGTCACGATCGCATGCCCTGCCGCGTCGTTCACCGCCTTCGATTCACCGCCCGCCTTCGCGGCGGCCTCGGCGATGTAGGCCTGGTCCGTGGCACTGAGTTTGTCTTTCCCGAGTTCGAAAATCTTGCCGTCCTCGCGGCGCAATTTCACCAGATCACCGGCCATTCCTTCGAACCGGGCCTTGATTTCCTGCCCCGCCGCGCTGCGGAAAACGCGGAAGTCCTCCGCCGCCGCAAGGATCGGCAGGACCGAGAAAACGAGTGAGACGCCCAGGATCGCGGGTTTTTTCATGGTCCGACCCAATCCCAGCCCATCCACCCGGTCAATTCGAAACCCGGTCCAGCCGCGTTGACATTCGCCGGGACGCCAGTACACCGTGCCGCACATGGACACGATGAAAGTTCTCCTTGGCGCCACCGTCGCGCTTCTTCTCGGTGCCGTCGGCCTCTCGCTGCACGGCATGCGGAAGGACGTCGCCAACGCACCGCCCGACGAACTCGCCCGCCTCAAAAAGCAGATCGAGGAACTGCGTCTCGAGCAGGATCGCCTGCAGCTGGAGAGACAGATGCAGCAGCTCCGTTCGTCCGAACCCGCGCCCGCCGCCACTCCCGTATCGAGTTCCGAGCGCGAAGCGATGAAAGCCGAAATGGCCGCCAAGGACGCGGAACTCGCCCTCATCGCCGAGGAAAAAGCCAAGGCCGAACGCGATGCGAAGACTTTCAAAGAGGAAGCCGGCCTCATCGGCCAACGCAATCTGGAGAACGGCGACAGCGAACTCCGCCGCGCCCGCCTCATTTCCGAAGCCCTCCTCATGGGCCGGGTGAAGGAATTCGCCGAAGATCCCCAGACGGGATCCTTCGTCATCTTCGAGGTCCTCTTGCCGGAACAGGTCCAGCAGGGCTCCGTCCTCGCGATCCGCCGCAAGACGGGCATCGTCGGCCAGCTCAAGGTCGCCGAAATCAGCCCTGAAGGCGCCATCGCCAACGTCATGCCAGGATTCGGAAACTTCAAACCGCAACCTGGTGACGAGCTGATCCTTCCGCCCGATTATTGAAATTCCCCGCCCTTTCTGAAATGTCCACCACCGTAGGCCTCATCTCTCTCGGCTGCGCCAAGAACCTCATCGACTCCGAAGTCATGATCGGCCACCTCGCGCAAGCGGGCATGGCCCTCACGCCGGATCCGGAACTCGCCGATGTTCTCATCGTGAACACCTGCTCGTTCATCGACATGGCGAAGAAGGAATCCATCGACGCCGTCTTCGGCGCGGTGAACGCCCGCAAGGACAACCCGGAACTCGAGCGCCAGAAAA
>DATLIO010000486.1:0-2517 GCA_035539355.1 Luteolibacter sp. | reverse complement strand
AACGCCGGTTGGACGAAGCTCCACTAATCAACCGGCTTCCTTGTGAGGCGGACGCAGATCGGATGAATCACGTTCGCCAACAGGATGGCGGCCAGACCGACGAAATACATCGGAGGCAGCTGCTTGTATTCGCCGAACAGAATGGCCGCCGCCAGGATGCCATAGAGGGGTTCGAAGCTGATCGCCAGATTCATCGTGTAGGCGCTCAGCTTCTGCAGGAGATGGATATGGAACGCGTGGGCGAAGACGGTGCAGATCAGCGCCAGCGAAAGCAGCCACAGCCAGTCGAAACCGCTCCAGGCGAATAACGATTCACCTTCACTCATCCAGGGAAACAGGATCAGAGCCGCCATCAACGCGCCTGCCATCTCCCAAGCCACCATCGTCATCGGATCACTTCCGGTGGTGACCAGCCGACGGTTCATCACCGGGAAAACAGCGGCCAGGAAAGCACTGAGAAGGGCGATGCCCAGTCCCGGCAGATCCTTGCTTTGAATCGCTCCTGCGATCGTTGCGACGCCCACCAGGATGAGCAGCCCGATCAACACCTCGAAAGGACGGATCCGGCGTTTCTCAAAAAGCGGCTCGGTGAATGCGGTGAACAAAGGGATGGCCGCCAGACCGGCAAGACAGATGGAGATGTTGGAGATCTTCACCGCTTGGAAAAAGCAGATCCAATGCACGCCGACGATGACGCCGATCCCAAGGAGCGACCGGACGGCCGCACCTCCCAACCAGAGACGATGACGACGGATGACCGCCACCCAGAACGCAGCGCCCAGCGAAGCGAACAAGGTCCGCCAGACCACGACGCCCACGGCTGAGATGGAAATCAGCTCTCCAAAGATCGCCGTGGCCGCCAGCACCAGGACGAGAACGTGGAGCTGGAGATAGCGATTCAATGGGTTGGGTGTTTACGCAGCGGCCGATCGATCCAACGACGATCGGAATCCTAGTTTGCCAGCGCTTTGACGATCGCACCGACGTTGTGCTTCATCATTTCCTCGTAGCTCGAAACCCCGACGCCGTCGGCGATCAACGGTTCACCCAGCTTGATGCCGGTGTCGTTGGTGAGCGTCTGCAGGATTTTCGGATTCGATTCCTTTTCGGGGAAAATCGCGGCGACGTTTTCCTTTTTCAGCGTCTCGATCAACGCGGCCATCTTCTTCGGATCCGGCATCTGTTCGCGATTGATGCCTTGGATCGGATGGGCGGTGAAACCGAAGTCCTTGCAGAAGTAATTGAACGCCGCGTGGGCGGTCGCCAGATGACGGCGATCCTTGGGGATCTTCACGATTTCCCTTTTCGTCCAACGCTCGAGGTCCTCCAGTTTCACCTGATACAGCGCGGCTTTCTTCGTGATGTCGGCTTCGGCGGAAGGGACGGCTTCGATCAGGGCGTTGGTGACGACCAGGGTGGCTCTCCGGAAAAGATCGATGGAATGCCACCAGTGCGGATCGAGACCGTGGGCGTGATCATGATGTTCGTGATCCTCATGATCGCATTCTCCTTCAAGGGCGGGAAGGGTGGCTCCGACTTCGACGATCTTCGCTTTGTCGCCGATGATGGTTTTCAACTTCGGCAGGTAGCCCTCCAGTCCCATGCCTGCGACGAGATAAAGCCGCGCGTCCTTCGACGCATTCAGGTTTTCCGCGCTCGGTTCGAAATGGTGGGGGTCGCCGGTTTTTCCGATGAGGTCGATCACCTCGACATGTTCTCCACCCACTTCCCGGCCGATATCGGCCAGCAACGGATGCAGGACGGCGACTTTCAACTCAGCCGCACCGAGCGGCAGCATCGAAGCTGCAAGGAATAGAACGAATTTCCGGATCACGGCTGAAGCCTGCCGCGGGATCGATCTTTTGCAAGTCGATTGCGTTAACAAAATACTCAGCGGAAAATCGCGAGCACGGCCCGGTGATCGGAAGCCTTTTCCCACTCGGGATCATCGAGGATTTTCGCTTCGTCGAAGATCGTATCGGATTTCAGGGCTTTGCTGACGGTGATGAAATCGATGCGGGAATAGATGTCGTGGAGCGCCCAGAAGTGGGTCCATCGTGTCCCGACGGAATCGGCGGCGGGGATGGCGGTCAGATACTTGGGGTCGTTGTAACTTCCGACCGCGTGCTTTCCGGCGACACTCGATCGGGTGTCATTGAAATCTCCGTAGACGACCAGCCGTTCGTCAGGATTTTTTTCCAGGATCTGATCCACATGACGGCGCAGCAGACGGGCTTCGGACCGGCGGATTTCCTCCTGATCGCCCTCCTCGACCTCCCGCTTGGATTTCAAATGGACGCCGAGGAAATGGTAGGGGCGCCCGTTCGCATCGATGGTCACGTCGAGGATCCCGCGGTTCCACGAGAACAGTTTTCCTTGGATTTGGAACTCGGTTTTCTCGGGCTTGCCGGTCGCGGTGATCGGGTAGCGGGAAAGAAATCCGAGATGGCGCGTTTGGTCCGATCCGCCCGTGTAATGGGAGTGGGGGAGATCGATGCCGGCGGATTTCAGGAGTTG
>DATLIO010000485.1:0-10605 GCA_035539355.1 Luteolibacter sp. | reverse complement strand
ATGCGGGCCAGCGACTGGATCGGGGTTTCAGGCTGGCTGAGATCGGGAAGGATGGTGGAGAGAGCAGATTCGATGGCCGCGACGACCCGTTTGTGCGGTTCGCTGTTGTCGAGCGGGATCACTTTTTTGCCGGATGTGGCTTCGGCGATGGTGGCGAAGGAGAAGGTGCGGTCGGAGAGGTTTTCGGAAAGCAGGGAGCGGACGAGCTGAACGTCGGGATCGACGGATGAAGCCGGTTTCCTGGTTTCGAAACTCGGAGCGAAATAGGCGATTCCGAGGATGGTCAACGCGGCGCCGAGAAGGAGAATGAGACGGACTGTTTTCATGCAGGAATCACAACCGGCGTGAACGGTGCCAGCGGGAGGTATCAGGGTGGAGAAGAACATCGACGTGTTCGCCGGAGAGATCGTGGATTTCGACGATGTGTGAGAGCAGGACGAGCGAGGCCACGGAATCGAACAGCGCGTCGTGCCACGTTTTTCCAGGAACCAACGGGCGGATGGTTTCTGTTAGATGGAGCGTGTCGCAGAGCTGTCCGAGCGAGTGTTTCGCGAGATCCGGCCAAGCGGCGCGGGCGAGGTGGAGGGTGTCGATCCACGGACCGAAGCCATGGCCGGGAAAGGTGCGGAGGAAGCGTTTCTCGGTGCCTTTGTTGTGGGCGACGACGATGTTCCCCGTAAGCCGTGATTTGAGTTCGGGCCAGAGGGAGAGGAGTGTCGGGGCATCGGCGAGGTGGGCGGTGGTGATGCCGTGGACCTTTTGCGCGGACCAGTGGATGGGTTGGTCGGTGTGGAGATAGGAGACGAAAACGTTGTGATGGGAAGACGACGCGGACCAGCAGGCGATGCCGATCTGGATGGGCGCATCGTTCTGTCCGCGGGAGGTTCCGGCGGATTCGAAATCGATGGCGGTGAAGATGGTGTCTCGGATGAGCATGGGAATTGACCTGGCAGTAAGCTTTTTTCTGGAGGTGCTGTTAGTTTTAAGCACCTTTGCCTACATGACGACCGAATCAAACAATCCATACGCCTCGCCAATTTCTGATCCTTTGATTCCGGTTCCGGAAGAAAGGGAAGCTATTTTGGCAACCTTGAGCGAAAGGTTCGGCGCGGCGTTTTTGGACGGGCTGATCAGCATGCTTTGGGTGGTACCTATCTGGGGAATTCTTTTCGCCGCGGGAATTACTAAGTCGTTCATGGGGCCGGCTCCGTTGTCGCCCTTGCTAACTACATTGGTTGGAGTGGTGAGTTTCGGAATCTTCGTTCTCGTGCAAATGAAATACCTGAAGACGAGCGGGCAGACGATCGGGAAAAAATGGCAGAAAATCAGAATTGCAAAGATGGATGGATCGAAGCCTGAGTTATCGGATCTGATTTGGAAACGTTATGTATTCTTTAACTTTATCGCACTGATTCCAGTCGTCGGCAGCGTTCTTTCGTTGGTGAATATTTTGCTGATTTTCAAAAAAGATCGTCGTTGTATCCATGATCTTTTGGCAGGTACCCAAGTCCTCAAAGTGTCTGCGGCGATTGACTAAAATAGACGGTCCGGAATGAGCTGGCTTTGTTTTGTCAGGGCGGTAGACGAAGTCCAAGCCCTGCCATTTCAAAATGCTCCGTTGAACTTGCGGCCGGTCCAGAAGATGGCGAGGAGGACGACGACGGCGAGGAGCGTGGCCCAGTGGGAAAGGAGAGGGATGCGGTTTTCGAGCGGGCGGGGTTCGGGAAGCGCGGTGATCTCCTTGATGAGTTCGGGAAGCTGGTCCGGCTGGATGACGCGGCCGCGGGAAACCTTGGCCATTTCCTCGAGGACTTCCGGACGCGCGGGTTGGCCGGTTTTCTCGATCTCGGTGCCTTGGGCGAGGAGGACGGTCTCCACGGGTTTGTCTTCCGCTCCGCTGGCGGTGGCGCGGAGTTTCCATTCGCCGGGAAGGCTGACTTTGAAACGTCCCGTGAACGATCCCCATGACGATTCGCTTTTCTGGAGTTCGAGGCGCTGGGTGTCACCGTTCGGAGCGGTGATGTCGATGGACACGTTGCCGTCCTTGAGCGGCGCGCCGTTCGGATCGAAGGCGTTCGCGTTGAGCGTGACGGTCGCGCCGGGTTCGGGACGTTCGGGATTGAAGAAAAGCCGGACGCGCTGGCCGCTGGCCATGTTGCGCTGGTAGGACATCCAGCGGGCGACCTGGCCCCAGAACCGGTAGTGATAGAGATCCTCGACGCCGCGCCGCCAGCGCCAGGCGGAATCGATTCCCATGAAGAGGACTTTGCCGCTGCCTGCCGCCTTGGTGACGAGCAAGGGAACAGGTCCGAATTTCCCGCGGCGGTTGCCATGGACGGCGAGGACTTCGGTGCCGCCTTTGGCTTTCACGACGGGTGCGTGCCAGAAGAAGCCGGGGAGTTGCCGCCAGATGGCGGGGTTCTCCTCCTCGGTGTTGCCGAGCATGGTGAGCAGAGAACTGCGGCCTTCGCTGGTGAGGTTGAGGGGCGAGGCGATGGACTCGGGAAATCCGCGCTTCATCGTGTCGTCGAGCGTGACGGGGATGAGGTCCGCGAGATCGGTGTCCAACAGCGTGAACTGGTTTCCCTGCGGACCGGGAAGGAAAACGATGCCGGATGCCTGGTTCTCGACGAGGCCGCGCATGAGCGTGCATTGCTCTTTCGTGAGCTGGTCGCTGGCGACGCCGACATCGCCGAGGAAGATGACGTCGAACTTCGCGAGGTCCTCGATCTTTTCGGGGAACTTGTCGATGTAGTGCGTGCCCACGCCGGGGCCGAGCTGTGGATGGAGCAGCAGGCAGGAAAGTTCGACGCCGGGATCGCGCGAGAGGGCGTTGCGGAGGAAACGGAATTCCCACCGGGGCAGCGTTTCGATGACGAGCACGCGGATCTTTTCCGGTCGTCCGGAAATGGTGAACTTGCGTGAGTTGTTCGTGGCAACCAGCTCGCCGTCGGCCACGGGGATGTTGAGATCGAGCGTGGATGAACCTTCCTTCTCAAGCCGCCAGAGGATCGATTCGTAGGTTTCGGCGTTCGGCGCGATGACGATGTCCTTCGTGCGTTCGCGGCCGGAATCGTCGCGGAGGCGGATGAGCGTGCGCACGGGGCGGTCGAGGGACGAGCGGATCGTGAAAGGGATCTGCACGTTTTCACCGACGATGCCATAGGTGGGGGCGGTGACGGCGAGGAGATCGATGTCCGGAAGACGGGTTTGGCTGCCGGTGGGGATCGGGAAAAGCGGGATGCCGCGGAGGCGCATCTTCTGGGCCGCGGCGACGGGTGGCTGGCCGAGATTGTAGTCGCCGTCACTGAGCATGACCACGGCGCGGATGTTGCCATGGCCGTTGAGGAGATCGGTGAGAGGCGATTCGATGTTGGTTCCCGAAAGCGCTCCCGTTTCCGGCGACGGTGTGGCGAAAGGGAGCGAAAGGACTTCGTTTTTCCCGTCATCGGCGAGCGGCTTCCAGAGATCGGATGCGAGGACCTGTTTGGTGAGCTCCGCCCGGGAAACGATGCCACCCTGCGGAGACAGTGAGGGAGGCAGCGGCGCGTCGATGGTGGTCATCGATTTCGAATCGTCCCAAAGGATCGCGATCGCGGGTTTCGATCCGGGATCGACGGTGGTCCGCCACTCCGGTTGCCAGAGAAGTACCACGATCACCGTAGCAATGAGGAAGCGCAGGCTTTCGAGAAGGAACGTGCGGTGCGGATGCGGGCTGCGTTTCCACGAAAGGAAACAAAGCAGCGCGACCACCACCAGGGCGATGATGCCGAGGGTGAGGCTGAAGGGTGTTGGAGAAAGACGGAGCAAGGGTCAGGCGGACTTCGGATTCCGGGCGGCGGGTTGCGGCCCGTCCTTGTGCTTTTTCGGCAGACAGAGGATCGCTTCGGCGATGAGGAAGCAGAGGACGGCGATGAGGAAGGGACGCCAGAGATCGCGGGAAATGTCGGCGTCGGTGGCTTGGCCGGCTTGGTCGAGCAAGGTGTAGGAGGTGCCGTCGAGAGCGACATCGAGTTGGTCGCGGGCGAGAACTTCCGGCTCATCTTCGGTTGGCGGGCGGTTCACGGCGAGGAGGCGCGAACCGAGCCGGTAAACGCCGGCTTCATGCGCCGCATTCGACGGATCGGGTTCGCCGTATTGGTCGAGTCTGGTGCGGGCTTCACCGGCGAGGGTTTTCGCATCCTCCGATCCGACGGTGGTGATATACGATGCATCGAAGCGATCCGCACCGGCGATGACGATGCGTTGGACCACCGGCAGCAGCACATCGGCGTCGCCGAGATTCGACCAGGTGTAATCCGGGATGGATCCGAGGAACCATGCGGTGCCGCGATCGACGACGCGGCGTGAGAGGAAGGGTTCACCATCTTCCCAACGGGCGAGGGGTGCGGCATCGCCGAGGGCGATCTGGCGGCGGATCGCTTTGAGCCGGTCGGCCGGGATGGCGCTTCCGTCGAGTCCATCGCGGAGCGGACCGTCGGTGTGGTTCCAATCCTGGAGGATGAGGAATTTCCCGCGCTCCGCTTCGGTGCGCGGCGACCATTTCAGATCGAGGAACGCGGTGGTCGATGCTTCACCGGGCGGGAGGAACAACACCTGGCCGCCGGAGAGAAGGAACCGGTTCAGCCATTCGGCGGTCGATCCATTGGGAAACGGGGCGGCCCAAAGGATCGCCGCGAGATCGCCCGTCGGGACCGAAGCGGCCTGGGCGGGTCCGATGAATTGAGCGGTCTGCGATCCGAATCCGGGCGGGGCGGCGGAGAGCATGAGATAATCCGCGGCTTCTCCGGGTGTTCCGACGACGAGGGATTTCACCGGACGCGAGGGGCCGTAGGCGAAGAAAGCGACATTGTCGCGGGCGTTGCCGTCGGAAGGGATCGACAGATGGCCGTGGCCGGTGGCGCTGTCCGGTGCGAGCGGAATGCGTTTCAGGAAACGCAGCGACTGGCCGGGGATGACCATCGTTTCCGTGGTGCCCGATCCATTGAGGGTGGTGGTGAGCGGAATGCTGGCGTTGCCGCGGGCTTCTTCCGGGCGCTGGATTTCCAGATCGAGCATCAGCTCATTGCCGACGCGGCGCGAACCGATGAGACGGAGCGCGTTGTTGTTCGCGGTTTGTCCGGCGAGGGAGAGCACCCGGATGGCCGGCTTCTGCGGAAGCGCCGCGATGCTGGCGCGCGCGGCGGCCCAGCGTTCGTCGTCAGGTTTCCAGTTCGACGACTGGAGATCGGAGGCGAGCCAGATTTCCGTGCGGCCGTGGATGTCCGCGATGAACTCGGCGGCGCGGGAAAGGAGCGATGGGAAATCCGCTGCGGTGTCCGTGGCGGCGGTGGAGGAAAGATCGGAAAGCGTGTCGGCGGACGGGACGTCCTGTGGTTGGCCGTTCGCGGAATCGATCAGGATCAGGCGCGGCGAGCCGAGATCCTTGAGCGCGTCGCGGACCTGATCGAGCACGAGCTGACGGCGCGGTGCGAGGCCGTCGCCGGGTTTGCTTTCCATCGATGCGGAGCGGTCGAGGATAAGGACGACATTTTCAACGGATCCGCCGCCCCATCCCATGAGGCTGGAGGCGATCGGACGAGCGGCCGCGAATGCGAGCGCGGCGAGGCCGAGCGCGCGGCAGGTGAGGATGAGGATGTGGCGGAGCTTTTTCTTTCCGCGCGACTCACGGGTGGCCTTGAGCAGGAATTGCATCGCCGCCCACTGGATCGTCTTGTGGCGGCGCCGGTTCAGGAAATGGATCGCGATCGGGATCGCGGCGGCGGCGAGGAACCAGAGAAGCGCTGGAGTGAGAAAAAGCATCGGGCGTCAGTGCTTCGAGCGGATGATCCTCGCCGTGAGGAATTCACGGAGCAGCGGCTCCAAGGGCGTGTCCGTGGTGACCAGTTGATAATCCGCGTTCGCATCATGGCACTTGGCGCGGACGGCGGTCAGGAAATCCTGAAGCGCGGCTTTGTATTCGTCGACGATGAGGTTGGGTTCGGCGATGAGGACCGTGCCGTCCTCGAGATCGACGAAGCGGCGCGGGCTGTCGAAGTTGAAACCGATTTCCAACGGGTCCATCAGATGGAAGACGGAGATGTCGTGTTTCCGGTAACGGAGATGTTGGAGCGCATCGCCGAGCGCGGTCGGATCGGTGAAGAGATCGGAGAGGATGACGACGAAGGCGCGTTGGCTGATCTTTTCCGAAATGGAGTGCAGGGCATCAACGAGGCCGGTTTCGCCGGAAGGTTGGAGCGAGCCGAGGGTTTTGAAAAGGCGTTCGAGGTGCGCGGGGCGGCGGCTTGGCGGGACTTCGAGGTGGAGCTTGTCCGTGCAGATCGAAAGTCCGGCCGCGTCGCCTTGGTTCACGAGGAGATAGGCGAGCGATGCGGCGATCTTGCGGGCATACTGGACTTTCGGTTCGGCGCCGCCGGAAAACATCATCGAGCCGGAGGCATCGACGACAAAGTAGGCGCGGAGGTTGGTGTCGGCTTCGAATTCCTTGATGTAAAATCGATCGGACCGGGCGAACGCTTTCCAATCGAGCCGGCGGGTGTCATCGCCGGGAACGTATTTGCGGTACTCGGCGAACTCGACGGACGATCCGCGGTGAGGGGAGCGGTGTTTCCCCGCGACGTTCCCCATCATCGGCACGCGCGTCTCGATCGGCAGGGAGCCGAGACGGGAAAGCAGGTCGTTGTCGAGGAAGTCGTATTTCACGGAAATTACCGGGTGATCGGTGAGCGGTGATCAGATCACTCCTCCCGCATTTCCTGGATGAGGCGCTGGACGATCTTCTTGGAAGTCATGCCCTGCGATTCCGCGGAGAAGTTCGTGATGACACGGTGGGTGAGGACGGGGGAGGCGACGGCTTCGAGGTCTTCGATGGACGCCATGTAAGAACCGCGGAGGGCGGCGCGGGATTTCGCACCGAGGATCAGATACTGGACGGCACGCGGGCCGGCGCCCCAGCCGACGGTTTCCTTCAGCCATTGCGGGGCTTCGGGTTGGTTCGGGCGGGTCTTGCGGACGATGTTGACCGCGTATTCATAAAGGTGCTCCGGAACGGGGACGCGGCGGACGAGTTGTTGGAAGGCGAGGATCTTTTCGACGTCGATGAGGCGGTGGAGCGCTTGTTTCGCGGAGCCGGTGGTTTCCCGGGCGATCCGGATTTCATCGGCTGCCGACGGGTAATCGAGCTCGATGAGGAACATGAAGCGGTCGAGCTGGGCTTCGGGGAGGGGGTAGGTGCCTTCCTGTTCGATCGGGTTCTGGGTCGCGAGGACGAAAAACGGCGGCTGGAGCGGGTAGGTTTTGCCGAGGACGGTGACCTTGTGCTCCTGCATGGCTTCCAGCATCGCGGACTGGGTTTTCGCCGGGGCGCGGTTGAGTTCGTCGGCCAGGACGATGTTCGCGAAAAGCGGGCCGCGGATGAATTCGAACTCCCGTTTGCCGCCGACGCCGGATTCCTGGATGATGTCGGTGCCGGTGATGTCCGCGGGCATCAGGTCCGGGGTGAACTGGATCCGATTGAAACTGAGGTCGAAAGTCTGGGCGACCGAGGAGACCAGCAGGGTTTTCGCGAGGCCGGGAACCCCCATCAGGAGGGCGTGGCCGCGGGCGAAAAGGCAGATCGCGAGCTGCTCGATGACGTCCTCCTGACCGATGATGATTTTTCCAAGTTCCTCACGGAGAGCTTTGTAAACTTGGCCGAGTTCGTCGATGGCCGCGACGTCGTCGGGCGGGAGTTGGTGGGAAGGAACAGTGGATTCCATGAAATCAGATTGCGATGACCTCATGAAACTAAAGGGAGTGCCCGGTTTGTCGAGGAGTCAGGGTTTATCGGGGTGAAATCGTTGCAGATATGAGAAAAATTGGATTTCCCGCTTGCCAGAAGGAGGCTCTCTGCTAAATCAGCCGCCCCGCGGAAAAGCCGGAGCGTTCCGGTGTACCCTGCGGCCACGCGAAATCCCGCATATCATGGCACGTATCCTAGGCATTGAAATCCCCAACGAGAAGCGTATCGAAGCTTCGCTGCCGTACATGTTCGGCATCGGTCGTCCGACCGCGGCGAAGATCCTCGATCACGCTGGCATCGACCCGAACATCCGCACCGGTCAGCTTACCGAAGACCAACTCGTGCGTATCGCACAAGTCATTCAAGCTGAGCATATCCTCGTTGAGGGTGACCTCCGCCGTGAGCGCCAGTCGCAGCTCAAGCGTCTGACCTCCATCAACTGCTACCGCGGCATCCGCCACAAGCGCGGCCTTCCGGTCCGTGGTCAGCGCACCCGCACCAACGCTCGCACCCGCAAGGGCAAGAAGAAGACCGTTGGCGTTAAGAAGTAATTTTTATCCAGACTCATGTCCGAAGAACAGAAACCAGAAGCCGCTGTTAAGCCAGCGGTTGAGCCCACAGTAGCTCCAGCACCCGCCAACCCTGCCCCAGAGGCTGCGGCACCCGCGGTCGAAGGCGCTCCCAAAAAGGAAGCGAAACGCGACATCTTCGCCGAAATCGGCGGGGGTGAAGAAGAAATCAAAATTCACAAGGCGAAGGGTTCGAAGAATGTTCTTCGTGGCATCGTCCACGTGACGGCGACCTTCAACAACACCATCGTCAGTGTCACCGACACGAACGGCAACTCGATCGGTTGGTCGAGCGCCGGCAAGTTGGGCTTCAAGGGTTCCCGCAAATCCACCGCATACGCCGCTCAGGTCGTGTCGCAGGACGCATGCCGTCAGGCGATGGGTCACGGTCTGAAAGAGGTCGATGTGCGTGTCAAGGGTCCGGGTTCCGGCCGTGAGTCCGCCGTCCGTGCCGTCCAAGGTCTGGGTCTTGAGATCCTCTCCATCCGCGACGTCACTCCAATTCCGCACAACGGTTGCCGTCCGAAGAAAGCGCGCCGCGTTTAATCCTTAACTCAAGAAATTTCAGAACATGGCACGTTATACAGGTCCACGCGCGAAGATCAGCCGCCGTTTCGGTGTCTCCCTCTTCGGCCCTTCCAAAGCATTCGAGCGCCGCAATTTCCCACCGGGTCAGCACGGCGTCCGCGCCGGTCGCAAGAAGAAGAGCGAATATTCCGTCGCTCTTGGTGAGAAGCAGAAGCTCCGTTTCCAATATGGTGTCCTCGAGAAGCAATTCCGTGGTTACTACGAGGAAGCTGCCCGCCGCCGCGGCGTCACGGGTGTGATCCTTCTCCAACTTCTCGAGACCCGTCTCGACAACGTCATCTACCGCGCCGGTTTCGCGAACACCCGCCAGGCAGCCCGTCAGCTCGTCAACCACGGCCACGTCCTCGTGAACGGCCGCAGCGTCGACATCCCGAGCTATCAGGTGAAGCCGGGCGACACGCTGAAGGTGGCTGCAAAGCCTTCCTCGCAGCAGCTCGCAACCCGCATGGTTGATCTGACCCAGGCTTCCCCTGTGGCTGATTGGCTTACGGTCGACAAGGACAAGCTCGAAGCCACGGTCGCCCGTGTCCCGGAGCGTTCCGACATCGATCCGCTCGTCAACGAGCAGCTCATCGTCGAGCTTTACTCCCGCTGATCTTCCGAAAGGAACCAGTTTTCAAAGACACCCGGTCCAGCAATGGTCCGGGTGTTTTGTCATGTAGCGGCGGTCTGTGGCCGTCGGGGGTATGGATGAACAGCGACGGTCGCAGACCGCCGCCACATTATTTGAGGACGGCGTCCGCAACCCGCAGGCCGTCCAAGGCGGCGCTCACGATGCCGCCCGCGTATCCGGCGCCTTCACCGCAGGGGAAGAGGCCCTGGAGCTCCGGGTGCTCAAGCGTGTCGTCTTTCCGGGGGATCCGGACCGGGGAACTGGTCCGCGTCTCGAATCCGAGAAGCAGCGCCTCGCTGGAAACGTAGCCGCGCATCTGCTGGCCGAAAAGTTTCAGGCCTTCGCGCATGCGGCTGGTGATCCATTTCGGCAGCAGCTCGTGGAGAGGGGAGGATTTGGCTCCGGGGAAGTAACTGGTTTCCGGCAGATCGTTGGAAATTTTGCCTTCGATGTAGTCGGTCACGCGCTGGCCCGGGGCGACTTGTCCGCCGCCGCCGGCTTTTTTGGCGATCTGCTCGAGTTGTTTCTGGAAAACGATGCCGGCGAGGATGCCGTGTTCCTTGGTGAGGTTCGCGATGTCTTCGGGCTCGACGGTGGAAATCATGCCGGAGTTCGCGAATGGCGAATCGCGGCGGGAAAGGCTCATGCCGTTGACCACGACTTCATCGTTCTCGGTGGCGGCGGGGACGATCCAGCCGCCGGGGCACATGCAGAACGAATGGACGCCACGGTCGCGGATTTTCGTGGCGAGACGGTAGCGGGCCGCGGGAAGCAGATCCGGACGCGGTTGTCCGGGGGAAAGGTGGTATTGGGTGCGGTCGATGAACGGCTGCGGATGCTCGATGCGGAACCCGACGGCGAAGGCTTTCTGTTCGAGCAGGACCTTTTTCGCGGCAAGGAGACGGTAGATGTCGCGGGCCGAATGGCCGGTGGCGAGGATCACGGAATCCGCGATGAGCTCCTCTCCGGCGGCGGTGACCACTCCATTGAGTTTGCCGCCGTTGATCAGGAAATCCGTGACCTTGGTCTCAAAGCGGACCTCGCCTCCGGCACCG
>DATLIO010000484.1:0-2195 GCA_035539355.1 Luteolibacter sp. | reverse complement strand
GGGTTTGCGGGCGGTTTTGTATTTGCCGGCTTCCTTGGCGGCTTCAGGAGGGACGGGCCGGTTGCCCTGGCCGTAGATGTCGGCGGCGAGGACATTGTAGCCGAGCTCCGCGAGTTGGCGCGCGCGGCCTTTTTCGTAGGTGGTCAGGCCGGTCCACTGGTGGATGATGAGAACGGCGGGCCGCTTGTCCGTGGTCGCATTGTCATAAACACGGAAGCCTTCGAGGGTCACCCCGCCCTGCTCGTAGTTGACGGTTTCTTCGACAAGGGCGGCGTGCGTCGCCGAAATCAGGAGCGCGGAAAGAAGAAGGAGTCGTTTCATCATGACTATCAAAGCCGGGAAGCGAGCTGAGTCAAATCCTCCACGGAAACTCCGCGGAAACGGGTGGGTTGATAGTTAGCGGTTGCCAATGATCGGGGATTTTTGGAAATCTGCTCCCCGATAGCTTTCACCATGTCGCCCGTCACCCGCTTCTGTCTGCCTGTTTTGTTCGCGTCGTTGGCCGCCGGAATGGCGCAAGGCGCGCTGGTTCTGAACGGAGCCTCGACCATCACGCACAACCTGCGCGTCCAGCCGATCATCGTCCAACAGGCGGGAGCCCAAGGCGGTGCGACCGCGACGTATTTCGGAAATTCCACGCAACAGGGATCGATCGAAGGTTACGTCGATGCGATCTGGGCGCAGGCGGGAATCGATGTCACGTTCCTGACGCCGACGAGCTATGTCAGCAGTTTCGCTTACAACGGCTCCCCTGCGGATTATTCCAGCACGGCCCGCCCCACGGTGGATCTGAACACGATCGTCAGCAACGGCCCCGTCCATTCCGATCCGACGGTCCTGAACATGTTCTTCGTCGAGGTGGTTCCGGGTTTCCCATTCACCAGTCTGGACACCTCGAACGGCCTGGCATTTCTCGATGCGAATGGCGTCGCGATGTATGTCGGATCGAACTTGCTTGGCTTCACCGAAGGTCTGGAAGTGATCGCCAGCGTGGTTTCCCACGAAATCGGCCACAACCTCGGTCTGGACCATATCGTCGAGGGGGAAAACCTGATGCAGGCCGGTGGTTCGCCCAATGAAGGCGAACGAATTTCCGCGGCACAGAGGGCCACGATTTTCACCGACAACGTGGGAACGGACGGTTTCAATCTCCTGGTTGCGATCCCCGAGCCGACGACCGGGGTTTTGGGCGTGGTCGCTCTCGGGCTGACATTGATCCGTCGTCGCCGCTGAAGATCGATCGCTAGGAAATACTGATCTTTAATCAATCCGAGATTGTGGATTGATGGGGATCCGAATATGGAGCGGACGGATTTTCCGGCAACGGTTGGTCCGTTCACCCACCCTTCACATGTCCCGATTTTCCTGTGGTCCACTTTTGATGGTCCTGTCCCTTGCCGCCTGCGACGCGGGCGCCCAGCTTTTGGTGAATCCGGCGCTGCCGATCACCCACACGCTTTACGTGCAGCCGATCGTCGCCCGGCAGACGTCGTTCGGTGGCGAGACGGCGACCTTTTTCGGCGACAGCCTGCAGCAGGCGGAGATCGAGGGTTACGTCGATCTGATCTGGGCGCAGGCGGGGATCAATGTGACGTTCCTCGCTCCGGTGTTCTACGACAATGATTTCGCCTACGACGGGGCCCCGGCGGACTATTCCAGTTCGCCGCGTCCGGAATCGGACATGACCCCGATGTTCACCACCGGGCCGGTCAGCACGGATCCGACGGTGCTGAACATGTTCTTCCTTGGCATCGTTCCGGGATTCACCGCGCAGGGAGATCTCACTGCAAACGGTTTGTCGTTCCTCGATCGGAATGGCGTCGCAATTTACATCGGCGAAACTCTGCTGGGATGGGACCTCGGAAGGCAGGCGGCCGCTTCGGTCGTCGCGCACGAAATCGGCCACAGCCTCGGGGTCAATCATCTCGTGGAGAGCCAGAATCTCATGGAGGTGGGGCACACGGGCCATCGGATCAACAGCGCGCAGGTGACGACGATTTTCACGGATAATCTGGGGATCGACGGATATGATCTGCTGGTCCCGGTTCCGGAACCTTCGGCGGGGATTCTCTTCGTCGCGGCGTTCGGCCTTTGCGCCATCCGCCGCCGCCGTTAGAGTCCGCGCGGGATGAGTGCGAAGGTTGCGTGGATCAGGTCGAATGGATTTCTGCTGGCGCTGATTGCCGCCGTCATCG
>DATLIO010000483.1:0-2702 GCA_035539355.1 Luteolibacter sp. | reverse complement strand
GTGCCGATCTGATCGAGCGACGAGGCGAAGGCGACGAGTCCGAATCGGGAAACGCGGCCGTAGGAAGGTTTGAGGCCGACGACGCCGCAATGCGATGCGGGTTGGCGGATTGAGCCGCCGGTGTCGGAGCCGAGCGCGGCGATGGCGGTTTTGTCGGCGACGGCGGCGGCGCTGCCACCGGACGATCCACCAGGAAGGCGGTCCGGGGCGATCGGGTTGACGGTTTTCCCGAGCGCGGAGTTTTCCGTGGCGGAACCCATCGCGAATTCATCGAGGTTGGTGCGGCCGAACGGAATGGCTCCGGCGGCGCGGAGTTTGTTGATGACGGTCGCGTTGTAGGGGGCGCGGTAGTTTTCGAGGAACTTCGAGCCGCAGGTGCAGGGTTGGCCGAGGACGTTCATGTTGTCCTTGATGGCGATCGGCACGCCGCCGAGCGGCAGGGAAAGATCGGCGGAAGCGGCTTCGGCGAGCGCGGCTTCGAGATCGTAGGAAAGGTAGGCGCCGGTTTTCGGATCGCGGGCGGCGATTTCACCGGCGAGGGATTCGAGGGCGGCGGTGGCCGTGGTTTCGCCGGAAAGAAGGCGTTGGCGGAGCTGGGTGAGGGTCATGGTCCGGGGAAATTGGGGATCAGGCGTCGGCGACGACTTTGGGGACGCGGATCTGGTTCTGGGCCTGGTCGGGTGCGTTCCGGAGGACGGCTTCGGTGGAAAGGCTTTCGTGCGGGACGTCGTCGCGCATGCGGCCGAAGTCGGTGTGGGATTCGGAGGCGAGATCGACACCGCTGACATCGACGGCGCCGAGGGTCTCCACATGGCCGAGGATTTTCTCCAACTGGACCTGGAACGTGGCGATCTCTTCGTCGGTCAGCTCGAGACGGGCGAGATTGGCGACGTAGCGGACATCGATGGCGGGATGCGACATGCGCGGAGATTTGGGAAAGGCGGGCGAAGTTCCAAGTTTAAGTTTGCCCTTTCGTGCGTCCGGAATCGGCTCCATCGTCCGATCCACGTATGAAAATCCAATTTTTGTCGTTGTTCGCCCTCGCCCTGGGGGTGATGGGTGCCGCCGCCGAGACCTTTTCCAAGCCGGTGGGGCTCCAGCTCTATTCGCTGCGGGACCAGTTCAAGAAGGACGTGCCCGGGACGATGGAATGGGTCGCGAAGCAGGGCTTCAAGGAAGTCGAACTCGCGACGACCTACGGGATGAAGGCGGAGGATTTCCTCGCGCTGCTGAAAAAGAACGGCCTGACGGCGGTGGCGGGGCATTTCCCGTATGACCGTTACAAGAACGAGCCGGAGAAGATCGCCGCGGAGGCGAAGGAACTGGGTCTGAAATATGCCGGGGTCGCGTGGATCACCCACAAGGACGCGTTCGACGAAAAGGAATGCCGGGAAGCCGCGGAGGTGTTCAACAAGGCGGGCGAGGTGCTGAAGAAGGAGGGGATCCAGTTTTACTACCACATCCACGGCTACGAGTTCCAGAAGCACGGCGACGGCACGCTGTTCGACCTGCTCATGGAGCTGACGGACAAGGAGAACGTCGTTTACCAGCTCGATACCCTGTGGGCGGTGCTGCCGGCGCAGGATCCGGTCGCGCTGCTTGAGAAATACGGCTCCCGCTGGCAGTTGATGCACCTGAAGGATCTGAAGAAAGGCGTCGAACTGGGCACCCTTGCGGGCGGCACGGACGTGAAGAACGATGTGACCCTCGGAACCGGCCAGATGGATTGGCCGGGCATCCTGAAGGCGGCCGGGAAAGCCGGGGTAAAACACTATTTCATCGAGGACGAATCCCCGAGTTCGGTGGAGCAGATCCCCGGCAGTCTCGGGTTCCTGAAGACCGTGAAATGGTGAAATTTAAACTTTTTTGACTTTTTCCAAAAAACTTTGAACGGATCGACGGGTCATCGGTCTGAATCCATGAAGCGCGTGTCAAAGCGTGTTTTATGTAAGGGTGTTAACAGCAAATCGTTGTCTATCTCCTCCATGGGTGTGGGGTCTGTGGGTAGAAACGTTCAAGCCTCCGGAGGTGGGACCCTCCGGAGGCTTTCTTTTTATAAAAGCGTTAGATCCTGTTAGGTTTTTCTAACAGAGGCCGGCCCTTATTTGAGGCTGGAGATCAGTTCCCGGGTTTGTTTGGCCTTTTCCGGCTGGTTCGAGGCGTCGTAGGCCTCCGCGAGGCTGGTGAGCGTGTCGAGGTCGTTGGGGAATTGCCTGAGGGCTTCATCGTAGGCCTCGATCGCGTCGACGGGGCGCTTCATGAACAGGAAATAGTCGCCGACCCGGGAAGTCATCGGGCCGAGGATGGCGGGCGGGTAGAGGAGGGTGGCGGGCCGCTGGCGGTCGCTGGCGGAGCGATACCAGTTGTAGGCGGAGCCGTGCGCGTCGGGAGGGCCGGCGAGGGCGATGCGGCCGTTCAATTCGCTGGCGAGGACTTCGGTGGCGCGGAAAGCGCGGTTCCATGCGGAAAGCTCGCCCCCGGCGGCCGCCGCCGGTTGGACGCGGGAAAGGGCGTCGCCGTGTTTGGCGAGGGCGGCGGCGGTGACCTTGGCTCCGTCGAGATCGCCGTTTTCCGCCTGGCGCTTGGATTCGAGGGCGATGCGGAGCGAGTCGATCCACCAGAATGCGATCGAGTGTTTCAGGGTGGGTTTCAACTGTTCGCCGGTTGGCAGCGATTGGAGGGCTTCGACGGTGTTGCCTTTC
>DATLIO010000482.1:0-2059 GCA_035539355.1 Luteolibacter sp. | reverse complement strand
CCGAACTTCTGATCCTGTGCTCTCCGCGGACGGCATGGGCCAGTGTCCCATCCTTTGAACCCGGTGGCGAATGATTTCGCTTGCCGTTGCGTTGAATGGAATGTAACCAAATAGTTACTTATGGAGCTGCTGACTTCCGATGCGCCGATTCTTCCCGCCCCCCATGCGGTCGAAGAGTCGCTTTCAGAGCCGCCACCGGAGCTTGTCAGCGACGCATCCGGCATCCAGGGACCAGTGGGTATTCTCGGTGCCGGTGGAAAGATGGGCCTGCACGTCGCCCTTATGATGCGCCGCGCGCTCGACCTCGCGGGACGCCGCGACGTTCCCGTGGTGGCCGTCTCGAGATTTTCCAACCGGGAGACCCGCGATGATTTCGAAAGCCGTAGGATCAAAACCATTGCCGCGGATCTGATCGAACAGGATGCCTTGGAGAAACTTCCGGCTTTCGGATCGGTGTTCTTCCTCGCCGGAAAGAAATTTGGCTACGACGGGGATTCACGTGAGCTCACAACCTTCAACCGCGACATGCCTTTGCGGGTCGCGGAGAGATATAGGGATGCAACGATCGTGGCTCTGTCCACGGGTTGCGTTTATTCCTTCGTCCGTCCCGGTACGGGTGGCAGCCGGGAGGATGACGCCATCCAACCGCAGGGCGACTATGCGGAATCCTGTCATGGCCGGGAGATGGCTTTCGCCGACGCTTCGGTGAAGCACGGGACTCCGACGGTGATCGTCCGGCTCAACTACGCGGTGGAATACCGTTACGGCGTGTTGCTCGACATCGCACGGAATGTCCTGGCGGGGACTGCGGTGGATGTGTCGATGGGTTACGTCAACGTGATCTGGCAGCGCGATGCCGTGGAGCACATCCTGAGGGCGCGTGCGCTCGCCGCGAGCCCGGCGAGGATCCTCAACGTCGCGGGCGTGCCAATCGTTTCCGTCAGGGAGATCGCGGAGCGGTTTGGGCAGCGGTTCGGGAAGAAACCTGTGATCACCGGCAAGGAGGAAGCCGACGCGTGGCTGAACGACGCTTCCTGTTCCCACCGGCTTTTCGGTCCGCCGAATACGCCGTTGGATGAAATGATCGCACTGGTGGCCGCATGGCTGGCGGCAGGCAGAACCACCCGCGAACAACCTACGAAGTTTGAAACCAGGGACGGGAAATTCTGAAATGAAGGACCTGAGGAAACATCTCCTGACCGGCGGCGTCATCCCGGCGCTTCCGCTGGTATTGGACGCCAACCGCCGTTTCGCGCCCGACCACCAGCGGACCCTGATCCGCTATTACGTCGCAGCAGGTTGTAGCGGACTCGCCGCAGGGGTTCATTCAACACAGTTTGCGATCCGTTCCCCTGAACACGATCTGCTGCGTCCGGTGCTTGAGCTGGCTTCGGAAGCGATCGATGATGCGCTGCTCCGGCATCCGCGGAGTTTCGTGAAGATCGCGGGCGTTTGCGGCGATACCCACCAAGCGCTGGGCGAAGCGAAGCTCTGTCGTTCCCTTGGATACCACGCAGCGCTGGTGAGCATGGCCGCGTTGAAAACCGACGGAGAATCCGAAATCCTGGATCACTGCCGCCGGGTTGCGGAGGTCATTCCGATCATCGGCTTCCACATGCAGCCCGCTGTCGGAGGACGGGAGTTTCCGATGTCCTTCTGGAAGCAGTTCGTCCGGATCGGAAACCTGGTCGCCATCAAGGTCGCTCCGTTCAACCGGTTCCAAACCCTCGACGTGGTCCGCGCGGTCGCCGAATCGGGACGGGCCGATGTCGCGCTCTACACGGGGAACGACGACAACATCGTCATCGATCTGCTGACTCCGTTCTCCTTCGGTGAAGGTGAGCACGGGAAGCGGATCTGGTTTTCCGGCGGGCTTCTTGGACATTGGGGAGTCTGGACGCATGCCGCCGTCCAACTGTTCGAGCGGATCGTGAAACAGCGTGAGCTTCCGGCGATCTCTCCATCATTGCTTACCCTGGCGGCGCAGGTGACGGACATGAACGCTGCGATTTTCGATCCGGGCCACGGTTTTGCGGGTTGCATTCCCGGAATCCTGGAG
>DATLIO010000481.1:0-7636 GCA_035539355.1 Luteolibacter sp. | reverse complement strand
GAACTCACCCTTGAACGAGCATCTCGCCGTCGGTGTCTCGAAGATCGTGATCTCCGCCAATCCCGGAAGCTGCGGCGCGAGTTTCTTCCAGAACCAACCGGCCATCCGCTCGATCGTCGGGCTTTCCAGCCCTTCGATGTCGTTGAGGTAGCCGTGATCGAGCACATCGAGCAACGGTTTCATCGCTTCCGAAATCACCTTGTGGTCGTAAATCCAGCCGATCTCCTCATTGACCTCGCCCTCGACGGAAATCTCGATTTTGAAACTGTGCCCGTGCATCTGCCGGCACTTGTGTCCCTCCGGTAGGCTGGGCAACGTGTGGGCCGCCTCGAACCGGAATTCTTTCGTCAAACGCGCTCTCATTTCCACCAGCAAACCACTCCACGTTCCTCCCGGCAAGCCCGCCTGAAAGATCCGCTCCCTCCGAACCGTTTTCCCGCCTTTCCGTGCGACTGATCCTCTCCATTCTCCTGCTTTTTCCGGCTCTCGCCCGTGCCGACGACTTCTCGACGAACGCCCAGCCGCTTCTCCAGAAATACTGCTACGACTGCCACAGCGCGAACAAACAGAAGGGCGGCATCCAGGTGGATCATCTGAAATCCACGCTCGACGCCTACCAATACCACCGCTTCCTCGAAAACATCGCCCATGCCGTCGAAACCGGATCGATGCCGCCGAAGGACGACGTCGATGACGACGAAATCCCGTCCGACGCCGATCGCGCGAAACTGATCAAGGAGATCAAGGCGACACAGGCGAAGCTCGAACACGGGGATTTCCCGCGCAATCCCGGCCGCCCGATGATCCGGCGTTTGAATCGCAACGAATACAACTACACCGTCCGCGATCTCTTCGGCGTGAACTTCTTCCCGGGCCGCGAATTCCCCGCCGACGGCGCCGGCGGAGAAGGCTTCGACAACGTCGGCGACTCGCTTTTCATCCCGCCGGTGCTGATGGAGAAGTATCTCGCGGCGTCGAAAAAGATCATCGACGACATCTACGCGAAGCCGGACCTCCTCAACCGGATCCTCATCACGAAACCTTCGGACAAGATCGCGCCGAAGGACGCAGCGAAAGCGGTGCTCAAATACAACGCGAGCTTGGTTTTCCGCCGGATGGCGACCGACGAGGACATCGCCTCCATGGTGGCGCTCGCCGAAAAGAACCTCGCTGAAAACCGGCCGTTCGAGGAAGCGGTGAAAGCCCCGCTGCAGTCGATGCTGCTTCATCCGAATTTCCTTTTCCGCGCCGAGAACGACCAGCCCGGCAAACCGGAATGGCGCGTCAACGACTTCGAACTCGCCACCCGGCTGTCCTATTTCCTCTGGTCCTCCGCTCCGGACCGCCAGCTGCTGAAGCTTGCGTCCGAAGGCAAACTCTCGGACAACGCCGTGCTCGCCCAGCAGGTCGAACGCCTGCTCAACGACCCGCGCTCCGAAGCCATCGCCCGTCATTTCGCCGGCCAATGGCTCGGTTTCGACGAAGTCCGTGAAGTGGCGGATCCCGACACGAAACGCTTCCCCACCTTCACCCCGACCCTCCGGGCCGCGATGTACCGCGAATCGGTCGATTTCTTCAACAACCTGATCCGTGAAAACCTGCCCGTCACCGATCTCGTCGATGCGAACTACACCTTTCTCAACGAGGAGCTCGCGAAGCACTACGGCATCGCCGGGGTGACCGGCAGCCAGCTTCAGAAAGTCGCGCTGACGGACCGCAACCGCGGCGGAGCCATCGGCCAGGCCTCCATCCTCGTCTCCACGTCCGTGCCGCTCCGCACCAGCCCCGTCAAACGAGGGAAGTGGATTCTCGACAGCCTGCTCGGCACCCCGCCGCCACCGCCGCCACCGGACGCGGGAGTCCTCCCCGGGGACGACAAATCACCGTCCGGCCTCACGTTCCGCCAGCAGCTTGAAATGCACCGCCAGAAACCGAACTGCGCCGGCTGCCACGCGAAAATCGATCCGCTCGGCTTCGGATTGGAGAATTTCGACGCCATCGGCCGCTGGAGATCCACCGACGCGAATGGCAAACCGGTTGATTCCAAGGCCGTCATGGCCGGAAACATCGCTTTTTCAACGCCCGCGGAACTGAAAAAGATCCTGATGCAATCCGACGAGCTTTTCCTCCGTAACATCTCACGGAAAATGCTGGCTTACTCGTTGGGACGCCCACTCGAATACTACGACGAACCCGTGGTTTCCGGTCTGGTCAAAAGCCTCCGCGCGAACCAAAACAAGATGCGCCCCCTCGTCCAGGCCATCGTCCTTTCCCATCCGTTCCAGAATCGCTCCGCAAAACGCTGATCCACCATGGCAAACCTCCAAACCAACCGCTGGCTCATCGAGCGCCGCACCTTCCTGAAGGGCATCGGCGCCACGCTCGCCCTTCCCGCGCTCGAAGCGATGCGCCCCGTCATGGCCGCCGGAGCGGCATCCGATTTCCCCGTCCGCATGGCGATGCTCTACATGCCGAACGGCGTGCGCCCGGACCGCTGGACGCCGGAAGGAAGCGGGGAAAAATTCAAGTTCTCCCCCATCCTCTCACCCTTGGAAGCCCACCGCGACGACCTCCTCGTCCTCACCGGTCTCCAGAACAAGGCTTCGTTCGGCGGTGACGGCCACTACGTGAAGACCGGCGGGTGGCTCACCGGCACCACGATCACCAAGACAACCGGCTCCGACATCAACTCCGGCGGCATCTCGATGGATCAGGTCGCCGCACAGAAAATCGGCCAATCCTGCAAACTCCCGTCTCTCGAGCTCGGCACCGAACCCGTCCGCGGCGGCATCGACAACAACGTCGGCTACACGATCCTCTATTCGTCCCACATTTCGTGGAAAGCACCGACCGTCCCGCTGCCCTGCGAAATCAACCCGCGTGTCGCCTTCGACCGGCTTTTCCGCACGAAATCCGCCGACGGACGCAAAACCGACGCCGATCAGATATCGGTGCTCGATCTGGTCCGCGAGGACGCCAAACGCCTCCAGAACAAGCTCGGCCAATCCGACAAACAGAAACTCGACCAATACCTCGATTCGATCCGCGAAGTGGAACGCCGCATCGAACAGGAAGCGAAATCACTCGGCGCCGGAGAAAACCTCTCCCCCGAACTCGCGAAATACCTCGGCGAACTCGACGCCCGCATTTCGAAAGCCATGGGCAAGGCATCCCGCGAGGAGGAACTGCATTCCATGCCGCGCTTCGACCACGGCGAACACTCGCGGATCATGATGGACCTGATGGTGCTCGCCTTCTGGTCCGACTCCACCCGCGTTTCCACCTTCATGTTCGGCAACGATGTCACCGGCCGGAATTTCTCGTTCATCGACGGTGTCAACGGCGGCCACCATGATCTTTCCCACCATTCGAACGACGCGGCGAAACTCGACCAATACGAGAAGATCAACCGCTGGCACATCGAGCAATACGCCTACATGCTCGAACGGATGAAGCAGGTGAAGGAAGGTGACGGCACCCTGCTCGACCATTCGATGGTCGCCTTCGGTTCGCCGATCCGCGACGGCAACGCGCATGATCCGAAGAACGTCCCGGTTCTTCTCGCCGGCAAAGCCAACGGCCAGCTCAAGACCGGCCGCCACCTCGAATTCGAAGCCGGCACCCCGCTCTGCTCGCTCTGGCTCTCGATGCTCGAAAAAGCCGGGGTGAAGGAACACTCCTTCGCGGACGCCACCAGCGCGCTCCGCGGCGTCTGACCATGATCCCCGACCTCCACAACCTGGCACTGACCCGCCGCCAATTCTTCCGGCGCAGCGGAACAGGCCTTGGTGTGGCCGCCGTCTCATCGCTCCTTTCAAAAACCGGCCTGTCGTCCGTCGCGGACATCGGCCTTCCCCACACCGCGCCGAAAGCCAAACGCGCGATCTACATCTCACTCATCGGCGCTCCGTCGCAGATCGACCTCTTTGATTACAAGCCGGAGCTTCAGAATCGCTTCAAGGAAGACCTCAAGGACTATCTCGCCAAACAAGGCGAACGCCTCACCGGCATGACTTCCGGCCAGGCCGCGTTTCCTCTCGCACCATCGATTTTCAAATTCGCTCAACACGGCGAATCCGGAACCTGGTTCAGCGAACTCCTTCCATGGCACGCGAAAATGGCGGACGACCTCTGCGTCATCCGCTCGATGCACACGGACGCCATCAACCACGAACCGGCGAACCAGCTCGTTTACACCGGATCGATGCAGAACGGCAAGGCGTCCATCGGTTCATGGCTTTCCTACGGCCTCGGTTCGATGAACAAGGACCTGCCTGACTTCGTCGTCCTCCACGCGAAACACAGTTCTCCGTTTTCGAACGTCCAGGCGATTTCCTCCCGCCTCTGGGGCTCCGGATTTCTGCCCGGAAAACACGCCGGTGTCGCCCTCCGCGCTTCCGGTGATCCGGTCCTTTTCCTCAAGGACACACCCGGGATCGATCGCGATACCCGCAGACAGATGCTGGACGGCATCAACGCGCTCAACCGCAAATCCTTCGAAGCCGTCAACGATCCGGAAATCCAGACCCGCATCCAGCAATACGAAATGGCCTTCCGCATGCAGGCCTCGGTTCCGGAACTGGCGGATCTGTCCGGCGAATCGGAAGCGACCTACAATCTCTACGGCGAGGACAGTAAAAACCGCGGCACCTTCGCCAACTCCGCCCTCATGGCCCGCCGGCTCCTCGAACGCGGCGTCCGTTTCGTCCAGATCTTCCACCGCGGCTGGGACCAGCACGGCTCGCTCCCCCGCGATCTCGCGTCGCAGTGCAAGGACGTCGATCAGGGTGCCTACGGCCTCATTCAGGACCTGAAACAACGCGGGATGCTGGAGGACACGCTCGTCATCTTCGGCGGAGAATTCGGCCGGACCGTCTACTGCCAGGGTAAACTCAGCGAAACCGACTACGGCCGCGACCACCATCCGCGATGTTTTTCCCTCTGGATGGCCGGCGGCGGCGTGAAAAACGGCCACGTCCACGGCGAAACCGACGAAATGTCCTACAACATCGTCAAAGACCCGGTCCATATCCGCGATCTCCACGCGACGATCCTCCATCAGCTCGGACTCAACCACGAGCGGCTTTCCTTCAAATTCCAAGGCCTCGACCAGCGCCTCACCGGCGTGGAACCCGCGAAAGTCGTGCAGGGCATCCTCGCTTGACACTCGTTCTTAGGGGTTGGACTCCACCCCCTCGCTGATCTAGCGTCCCTGCATGCCGAAGTACCGGGACCCGGACGAACCGAAAATCTATTTCCTGCCGAACCTCATGACAGCGGGCAACCTCGCCTGCGGTTTCTTCGCGGTGCTGATGATCTTTTTCGGCATGATCGAGGTCCAGCGCGTCATCGAGATCAAGAAAGCCGCCGGTGATCTGACCAACTACCTGATGGCCGGTTCCGAGTATTTCCAGATCTCGAAAAAATACTACGAATACGCCATCCTGCTGATTTTCGGATCCTGTCTCTTTGATCTTCTCGATGGCCGTCTCGCCCGCCTCGGCGGACAGGATTCCCCGTTCGGCCGTGAGTTCGACTCTCTCGCGGACATCGTTTCCTTCGGCATGGCTCCGGCGATGCTTGTGAGCAAGGCGGTTCTTTTCGCGCTTCCTTCGAACATCGGCTGGGTGCTCGCCTTCGTCTATCTGCTCTGCGGTGCCATGCGGTTGGCCCGTTTCAACTGCCTCGCCGCCTTGCCGAAAAAACCGAACGCCTCGAATGATTTCCGCGGCATCCCGATCCCGATGGCCGCCGGTTTCATCGCCTCGCTGACCTTCCTCATCATCGACATCTACCGCACGGACCGTGATCTCGGCTTCTGGAAATACGCGCTCGCCGCCGCCATGCTCGGCTTGTCCGCGCTGATGATCAGCGACGTCCGCTACCCGAGCTTCAAGAAGGTCGACCTCAAGACCCGTTCCACCCTTTGGGCCATCGTCCTTGCCGCGGTGCTGATCGTCATCACGGTGAAATATCTCTACATCGTGCCGGTCGTCCTTTTCAGCGTCTATCTCCTCTATGGCCTCATCCGGCCGTGGATTTCCCAACGCTGGAGAAAAGGAATCGAAGTCGAGGAGGATTCAGAAGCCGAGGAGATCCCCACGACCATCAACACCTCCGAAAACCTCCGCGAGGAGTCCCCGGAAACGACCCGATGAGTTCCGAAAAGCGCCGCTTCCGCTGGGCTCCGCTCCTGCTGTTCATCATTCCCGTCTGGCTGATCCTGTCGGCGACCGTCGGGATCTGGCTGCTCTTCCGCCACGAGAAAAAGCAGGCGGAGATCGAACAGGAACGCTTTTCCCAAGCCGTCTCATCGGACCTGATCGCCGATGATCTGAAAAAACTCGTCACCGTTCTCGGCGAGCGGAACACGTCGTCGGATTCCGCCGCCGCGACCCTCACCCGGACCGCATCGATGATCGAAGGCCTGCTCGGCCCTTCCAACATCGGCTACCCCGTCAAAAGGCATCGCGGACCCGCCAGTTGGCCGATCCTCCAGGTCACGATCAAGGGAACCTCCGCTGAAAACCCCGTCTGGGTCATCGCCAGCTACGACAGCCGTCCTGGTTCACCCGGAGCGGATGCAAACGCCTCCGGTGTGTCCGCCGCCATCGCCGCCGCCCAGGCGCTCGCGGCGGAAAAGCCCGTCAAACCGATCCATTTCGCCTTCATCCCTCACGCGAACGATCCCGAATCACCGGTTCTCGAAACCGCGGACGAGTTGATCAAACTGCTCCGCGAAAACAAACCGTCCGCCATCCTCGTCGTCGAAGCCATGGGCTCCGGCGAATCCCTCTGGCTCACCTCGCGGGACACGGAAGCGACCCCGCTTTCGAAGATCGACGGTCTCGGCAAAGTGGTCGGAGCCGAAGTCGCCTGCCTCGGCGAGGACAGCGATCTCGCAAGCGTCCTTTTCGAAATGAACCAGCCCGCCGTCCGGGTCGCCACCCGCGCCATCGTCACCCCCGGCGAGCCCGACAATCGCGAGCCTTTCGCCCCGACCGTCGCCGCCTCCACCGGACGGTTGATTGAACTGATCCACCGCCTCGCCAGATGATCGGGCTGCCGCCCCTCCCCTGATCGAGAGAAGAGGCGGCAGCCCGCCAAAAACAAAGGCAGCGGCGTCAACGGCGCCCCCTGCGAAATCCCATCATCAGCGCCGCACAACCGACCAATACGGCGGATGTCGGCTCAGGAACGACATAGCCCGAGAAACGGATCTCGGAAGCCTCCACTCCGAAGCTGCCTGCCAGTCCGGTCAAAATCGTGAACCGGGCGCTGGAAACCCCCTCGATCTCGGCGAATGTCCAGTTCTGCCAGTTGTTTCCGACGTTCACCGAAGCGGATGTCAGCTCGTGCAACAGACCTCCTCCCCCGTCGAAAAGCGAGACGCTGAAACTTCCCACCCCGTCCACCCCATTGGTGCCGACCTGGGAGAAAAGCGAAAAGCCATCGACCGTCGTGAGATCATCGAACTGAACTTCGAAAATCGCCGGGAGATTGACCGTCACGATGCCGTTCGCCGCCCCGGGAGCATTGACGATCCCATCCGCGATCGTGCTCGGGTTGGGAAAAGCCGCGTTACCCGGAGGACCGGATACAAAGTGGAAGTCATCCCCCCCGATCAAATAGGCGG
>DATLIO010000480.1:0-3619 GCA_035539355.1 Luteolibacter sp. | reverse complement strand
GCCTTGCAATCGCTGTGGATCTGGAGGCCGAGTTTGCCGTTGAGCGGGATCTTCGGATCCTTTTCGGTGTAATCGATCGTCTGCGTGCCGTTCACCGTGAGCCGGACCCGGTCGTTCTCGGCGCGGATCTCGTAGGTGTTCCAGTCGCCGGGTTTCTCGATCGCAGCGACGGCCTTCTCATCGGCGGCGGCCATGACCTTCTTTCTACGGGATTCATCGTAGAGAAATCCGGTGAACTTCGCCCCGATGTCCGCTTGGTAGCCGATCATCTCGTTCGGCGGATTGTCGATGCGTTGGCTGTGGAGCTGGACGCCGCCGTTCACGAAACCCTCGGTGCCGGCGAGCTTGTATTCCAAACGCAGGACGAAGTTTTTGTAGGTCTTCTCGGAAACGAGGAATTCGTTTTTCGGATTCCCGGCCATCGATCCACCGGTGATCACGCCATCCTCGACACGCCAGACTTCCTTGTTGCCTTCCCAACCGTTGAGGGTCTTGCCATCGAAGAGCGGGACGGGCGCGGCGTGGAGGGCCGGGATCGCCAGAAGGAAAAGGAGGCTGCGGAGCATTGCGCCGATACGGCCTTTTCCGGCGCGGGATTTCAAGCAGCTAGATCTGGCTTGCCGGGGCGGGACGGTTGGAAAGGATCGGGCCATGATTTCGCTGGTGATCAAAGTGACGGTGAACCCGGATCGGGTGGACGATTTCGTGAAATACATCACCGAGGAGGCGGCGGACTGCCTCGCGAACGAGCCGGGCTGCCGGCAGTTCACGGTTTCCCGCAGCGTCGACGAGCCGAACATTTTCACGCTGGCTGAATTTTACGACGACATGGCGGCGTTGGAAGCCCATCGGCTGACTCCGCATTTCCTGCTGTTCCAAGAGCGTGTGGAGAAATACGACCTGATTGTCAGCCGGGAACGGGTGTTGGGTGAAGTGATCCACGGGTGAAACTTCGGGTTGCGTGGTGACGCGGCGGCCGACACATTCTGCGGCAATGAAATCATCGAAAATCGGATTTGTCGGAGTGGGGCGGATGGGCGCGAACATCGCGCGGCGATTGGCGGATCTGGGTTATCCGGTCGCGTCGATCTATGACCAGCACGCGCCATCGGCGCAAACGCTCGCCCTCGAACTGGGTTCCACCGCGGCCGGGTCACTGAAAGAAGTCACCGAAGCGAGCGACGTGATTTTCACCGTGGTGACCGACGATGCCGCGATGCAGGGCATTTTCACCGGTGCGGATTCGCTGCTTTCCGGCGGAGCGTCCGGCAAATTGTTCATCAACTGCGCGACCGTGAGTCCGGCGGCGCATGAAGAGGCGGCCGCGGCGGCGAAAGAAGCGGGAGCCGATACCTTGGCGGCGAGCATGGCTTCGAGCATCACCCAGGCGCGTCAGGGGACGCTCTATCTGATGGTCGGCGGCGAGGCGGAGGTTTTTGAAAAGGCGCACGAGGTTCTTTCCGACATTTCCTCCTCCCTGAAACACGTCGGGCCGATCGGCCATGCGGCGAAATTCAAGGCACTGGTCAACATGGTGATGAACATCAACACCGCCGGGCTGGCCGAAGGTCTGGGACTCGGAGCATCGCTGGGACTCGATCTTGCGGCTTTGAAAGAGGTTTTCTCGCAGACCGGGGCGAATTCGCGGGTTTTGGAGACCGACGGCGACGATATGATCTCCCGCGAACACGACTGTTATTTCTCGGCGGCCCATGCGGCGAAAGACAGCGGCATCGCGAACGATTTGGCCCGTGCGGCGGGGATTCCCGTCCCGCTTTCGATCGCAACCCAGAATCAATACGAACGCTTGATTGAACTCGGGCTCGGTGAGCTGGACAAATCGGGCATCGCCGAGATCACTTTCCCGGATCGGGCTGGAGCGAATTTCAAATCATGACATCGAGCGAAGTCAGGAATCAGGATGGCGAGCGGATCGACCATACGTTTCATCCGGGAAGCCGGCTGGACGCGCTGGTGATCCTCGGCCATGGGGTGACGGGGAACAAGGACCGGCCGCTGCTGGTTGCCGTCGCGGAAGGGCTGGCGGAACGCGGCTGGCCGTGCCTCCGCATTTCCTACACCGGCAACGGTGAATCGGAAGGCCGCTTCGGGGATTCGTGCATCACGAAGGAAACCGGCGATCTGGCATCCGTGATCGATGACGTGCCGCAGGACGTGAAGATCGCCTACGTCGGCCACAGCATGGGCGGCGCGGTCGGGGTGATGACCGCCGCGAAAGACGCGCGGATCCGAACGCTCGTTTCGCTGGCAGGAATGACCCATACCGCGGATTTCGTGAAACGGGAGTTCGGCGACGTGGTTCCCGGGGAGGGATTCATGTGGGACGACGAGGAATGCCCGCTTTCCCAAGCCTATGTCGACGATCTGACAGGAATCGGCAGCACGCTGGAATCCGCCGCGAAAGTGGTCCAACCGTGGCTGCTGGTGCATGGGGTGGAGGACGACGTCGTGCCGATCAAGGACGGCGAGGATGCCTTCGCCGCGGCGATTTCGGAAAAGGAATGGCTGCCGATCGGAGGGGCGGGCCATTCGTTCGATGAGAACTCCTACGGGCGGATCGTCGATGCGGTGGATGCCTGGCTGACGCGCCATCTCGGTTAGAGGTGGCATTTGCAGGGTACGAAAACTGCTTTGCTGTTGCGCTTGGCGGGCGGGTTTCACTAGTCTGTCCAGCGAACCGCACGCAGCCGATTTTATGAAATCCAGAACAGCCCTCTTTGCCGCCGCCGCCTCCGTCGCAACCGCTGTAAGTCTTGGGCTTACCAGTTGCAAAAAGGGGGGCGGGGACACGATCAAGATCGGTGAGTTCGCCTCGCTGACCGGCAAGGAAGCCACTTTCGGGACATCCTCGCACGAAGGCACGTTGCTGGCCGTCGAGGAAATCAACGCGGCGGGCGGTGTGCTCGGCAAAAAGATCGAACTGCTCACCGAAGACAACCAGACCAAGGCCGGTGAAACCGCGAACGCGGTCGGCAAGCTGATCTCGAAGGATGGCGTTGTCGCGATCATCGGCGAGGTGGCTTCGAGCCGTTCGATGGAAGCCGCGCCGATCTGTCAGGACAACAAGATCCCGATGATCACCCCGGCTTCGACGAACCCGACGGTGACCCAGGAAGGCGACTATGTTTTCCGCGTCTGCTTCACCGACACTTTCCAAGGCGCCGCGCTCGCGAATTTCGCCAAAGGCACGCTGAACGCCAACAAGGTCGCCGTGCTGACCGACGTGAAGAGCGACTACAGCAAGGGCCTCGCAAAGAGCTTCAAGGAGAAATACACCTCGGTCGGCGGCAAGCTGGGCATCGAGCTCGACTTCAACGGCGGAGACAAGGATTTCAAAGGCCAGCTCACCGCGATCAAATCGGACGCGCCGGACGCGATCTTTCTGCCGGGCTACTACAACGACGTCGCCCTGATCTGCATCCAGGCGAAGCAGCTTGGCATCACCATCCCGATCTTCGGCGGTGACGGTTGGGAAAGCGAAAGCCTCCTGAGCATCGGCAAAGAGGCGATGGACGGAAACTACTTCTCCACCCATTGCTCGGTCGAGCAAGGCACTCCGGAGATGGTCGCGTTCGTCGACGCCTATAAGAAGAAATAC
>DATLIO010000479.1:0-7270 GCA_035539355.1 Luteolibacter sp. | reverse complement strand
TCCAACAGATCCCTGTTGGGAAGATCGGCCAGTATGACAGCGAGTTCCGGGTGAAGTGAGCGGAGGTTATCCTCCTGGGATCACTTCGCCGGGACGGCGGGCTGGGCGAGAGCGATTTCCGTGATCTGCCGGATCCAGCGGGAATGCCGGAGATCGTCGCCGCAGACGAGCATCCGCTTTCCCTCGAATTCGCTGAGACCCTTGTTATCGACGGAATCCGCGATGATGACATTTTGTTTCCGGAAGCTCGCATCGAGTTCCGCGAGGGAAAATGAAACCCGGTATCCGTCGGTCGCGGTGATGACGATGATGCGGGCGAGCTCCGGGCCGCGGAGTGTTTCGCCGGACGGAGTGGGGATGAGTTTCAGGATTTCGGAGAACGCCACGCCGGAATAGGTGCGTTCGGTCTTGTCACGGGCCATCGCCTTGATTTCCGAGCGGGGGAGTTTCTCCCACTCCTGCGAATCGAAATCGCGCCATTGCTTTCCATCGTGGAGCCGGAAAACGGTTTCGGCGGAAAGGAAGGAGGAGAGGGCGAAGAAAGCGACGAGCAGGATTTTCGAATGCATGACGGGAGTTGTTGGGATGGGCCCGCTCGGGGTTTCAGAAGGTATAGCGGGTCGTCAGATGGAAGGTCCGGCCCGGTTCGGGATAGCCGTCCGCGAGTTCGTAATATTTGTCGAGGAGGTTGCGGACGCCGATGGCAATGGATGCCTGCTTGTTGAATTCGTATTCAACGTTCAGGTTCACGAGGGCGAATCCGGGCACGCTGGTGAACACGTCTTCGAATCGGTTCGACGACCACCGGGAACTCGACATCTCGACATTGGGGGTGATGGTGAGATGCTCGATGGGACGCCAATGGGCATAGAGATAGGCGAGGTTTTCCGGTGTGCCGACCTGTTTGAGATCAGGGCGCTGCGGGTCGTTGAGACTGCGGTTGAGGTAGGTGTAGTTTCCTCCGATCGTCAGTTCCGGCAGAACATCCCATTCTCCGGAGACCTCGAAACCGTATGAGTGTCCTTCTCCGACGTTCTGGCTTTGCACGAGGCCTCCGCCGATCGGAATCGATTGGATGGCGTCGGTGAGATCGCTGTAGAAAACCGCGCCACCGATCCTTGCCGCACCGTCGAGGAATGTCTGGCTGCCGCCGATCTGATAGTTGATCGCCTGCTCGGGTTTCAGATCGGGGTTCGGCACGGCGGCTCCGAAACGGGTGCTGTAGCGTTCGAACAGATTCGGGAACCGGGTGCGTGCTGAGACGCCCGCATAGAGTTCGGTGTTTCCCGAAGGCCTCCAGATCGCCGCGGTCTGCCAGTTGAACGCGTCGTTGTCGAAGAGCGGATATTCACCGAACACACCGCTTTCGAAGAATTCGGCCTCCTGGGTTTCATACCAATCATAACTGACGCCCGCGACGAAATCCAAGGTGTCCGTAGCGTGGAAGGTGTTCTCGGTGGCGATCGACCAGGTATCCTCCGTCCTGCGTTGGAAGGGTGTGGTGGTCGCCGACGGCGAGTCCGGTGAATTGTCCTGCCTGCGCCGGTGGGCGTCGCGGCGGTAATGAAGCGCTGCTTTGAGCGTGTTCATGGGGATCAGCTCGGTGCCGCCTTCGACGCTGAATCCATAGGCGAAATCATCGTAGTAGCTGTCGAACGCCCGGCTCGTCGCCTGCGTGTCGTGGTTCATGTTGTCAAAGGTGGAAAGCAGGTTGTCGAACGTGTTGTAGTAGATCTTGGTTTTGACGTAGGACTCTCCGAACTGCGTGTGTGAGTTGAAAGAGGTGCTGGAAAGATTCCATTCCGGCCAGGTCCAGTCCTGCTGATAGGTGAGGCCGGGTGGCAAAGGTGTCGGAGTGATGCCCCTGACCGGCTGCCTCACATGATAAGGTGCGTTTTTCTCGCCTTCCTGATAAGTGTAGCTGACCGCATATTCATCGGTGTCGTTCGGTGTCAGCCCCGCCTTGAGATTGATGCGCCAGTCTTTCGATTCGCTGAAATCCCGTTCACCCTTGCCTTGGACGGGGCCGCCAAGCCCCACGGATTCGGGTTCGTAGTCGCGGGAGATGAACCAGCCTTCGCTTTCCCGGAGTGAAGCGCTCGCCTGCAGGTAGAAGAGTTCCTGTTTCGTGCCCGCGGATCCGAAGAGGGTGTAGGCGGCCAGATCGCCGGTGTTTCCGAATTCGGTGCCGGCGCGCAGCTCCCCTTCGAGTTCACGGGTGGGCTTGCGGGTGACGAGATTGATCGAGCCACCCATGCCGCCGGGGCCATCGAGGACGGAGGCGTAGCCTTTGTGGATCTGGATTTCGGCGAGATCGGGTGTGAGAAAGCGGCCGTAGTCGAGCCGGTTGTCGGCGGGCAGATAGATCCGGACACCATCAATCGAGAGCGGCACCTGCCAGCGGTCGAAGCCCCGCACATAGATCATGCGTTCATTCCGGGCTCCGCCGAAGTTGGAGGATTCGACTCCGGGAACCGTCCTCAGGGCGTCATCGAGGGTGTTGCGGTTCTGCGTGCGGATGTCTTCGGAGGTGACGACGCTTTGTGAAAGGACCTGGCCGCTCAGGCCGCCATCCCTTTTTCCGTAAACGGTGAGTTGTCCGAGCTCGAAGGCGTCCCCGGTCGCTGGCTGGGGAACTGTTTTTTTCTCCTCTTTCTGTGCCTCCGTCGTAGTGGCCGGCTTTTCTTGGGCGTGGAGGAAATCAGGCGATGCGGCCAGGTATCCGGAAATGGCGGCGAAGACGGGCAGGCGGGAGAATCTCATCGGCGCGTAGCCAATCAGATTTCGATATATATTTCAAAATATAACGGTCGCTACCGGCCTGAATCCGGATCATGCGGCGCAAGCAGCGCGCTCATCTCGTGAAGAACCGGCGAAACCGCCTTTTCCGCGGCAGCGAGTGCTTTGTGATAGAGGGCAAGCACGCTGCGGCCGTTGTCGGTGAGTTCCGCACCGCCCTGTTCCTTGCCGCCGCGTTGCATGGTGACGAGCGGTTCGGTGAAAGCGGTGTTGAGCCCCTTGATCATTTTCCATGCCTTCATGTAGGACATGTCCATCGACGCGGCGGCGGCCTGAAGGCTGCCGGTCTGGCCGATGCGTTCAAGGAGCTCGGCTTTCCCCGGCCCGAAGGAAAGGGGGGAGGAAAGCAGCAGGCGGATCGGGCGGGGCATGGCGGTGTCCGCCGGGATCAGACGGTTGGTCTCGGGGTTGATCCGCCCTTGGCACGGAGTTTGAGGTTGAGCAACTCGACCGCCAGCGAAAACGCCATGGAGAAGTAGATGTAACCTTTCGGGATGTGGAAGTGCAGGCCTTCGGCGACCAGCGCGGTGCCGATGAGGATGAGGAATGAAAGCGCCAGCATCTTGATGGAAGCGTGCTTGGAGACGAAGGCGTTGATCGCTCCGGAAGCGGCCATCATGACGATGATGGAGATGACCACGGCCACCATCATGAGCGAGACGCGGGAGGGGTCGTTGACCATCCCGACGGCGGTGATCACGGAATCGATGGAGAAAACGATGTCGATGATCGCGATCTGGATGAGGACGCCGACGAAGGAAACCTTCTTTCCGCCTGCGTGATGGGCTTCTTCCTGACCGTCGATCTTGTGATGGATTTCCTTGGTGGATTTCCAGATGAGGAAACCGCCGCCGACGAGGAGGATCATGTCTTTCCAGGAAATGCCCATGATGCCGGCGTGTTCCTTGGCGCTGGGGATCATTTCCCACAGATGAGGATGTACCGGGACATGGAACAGCGGAGTTTTCAGGCTCATGATCCAGGAGATCGAGAGCAGCAGGAGAAGCCGCATGATCATCGCGAGACCGAGGCCCATGAGCCGCGCGGACTTGCGCTTTTCCGCGGGCATCTTGTCGACGAGGATCGAGATGAAGACGATGTTGTCGATCCCGAGGACGATTTCGAGGGCGGTGAGGGTGAGGAGTGCGACCCAGGCGCTGGGATCATTGAACCATTCGAACATGACGGGGATTATTGGAGGTTGGTGGAAAGTTGGAGCGCACGTTGTTTCATCTGCGTGGCCATCAGGTTGAGGGCGTTCGCGCGGGTGGGCGCGAGGTGCTCTTTGAGGCCGGTGCGGTCGATGAACGACATGTCAGCGGTTAGAATGTCATCGGCGTTCTCGTTGTCGAGCACGCGGACGAAGAGGGCGATCATGCCTTTGGTGATGAGCGAATCCGAATCGGCGAGGTAGCGGATTTTTCCGTTCTCGGCGAACGCGTCGAGCCAGACCTGGGATTGGCAGCCTTTGATGAGATGCTCCGCGACTTTGGCGGTTTCAGGCATCGGCGCGAGTTTTTTGCCGAGTCCGATGACGTATTCGTAACGCTCCGTCCAATCCTGGAAGAGATCGAGTTCGTCGAGAAGGTCCTGTTGTTTTTCGGCGATGGTCATGGACGGCGGAATGGGAGCGGGCGGGTGGTGAAATTCCAAGGTTCAAATTCCAAATTGCGGGTCAGGTGGCGGGGGCGACGCGTTGGAGGAGCCGGCCTAGGAAGAAGGCGACGAAGGGAATGAAAATGCAGGCCAGCAGATAGGGCTGGAGGGCAGGCGGATAAGAAAGCGGCGGTTGGAGCCGCGTATAAGCGAGCAGGGCGATGGCATCCAGCAGGGGAATGCCGGCGAGCAGCGCAGAGACGTGCACGGGAATCGGCCGGCGATATCTTGTCAGGCAGATGGTCATCCAAACGGCGAATGGGATGAGGCCGATCAGGGCGGACCGGAGACTGAGGCTGGCCCAGACGGCGGCGGCGAGGATGCCGGAAAAGACCAGCGCGGACTTGGAGATCAGCAGCGCCGTTTTCGATGGATTGGCGGAGGATTCGTAACGGGCTCCGAGGGAAAGGGCCGCGATGTAGATCAGCAGGGCGGTGGCGTGAAAAACAATGATCGTGTTTTCCACCGGCGCTCCCAGGAGGGGCTGGATGGCCGCGAATGCGGAAAAACCCATGATGGGGAGGAACGCGCGGCAAAGTCCCATGGGAATGACCGCCCAGACAGCCCGCTTGTGCCACCGCGTGTAGATCACGATGAGGATAAGAATGATCAGGGCGATCACGCTGGAAACGACACTGACGATCAGCGCGGAAGCCAACCCGATGAGCCCGAGAATGATGGAAATGAGAAGGTATTTCCCGGGCGCAAACAGACCGGATGGAAGGGCGCGCTCGGGACGGTTCTTCGCATCCCAATCGCGGTCATGCCAGTCGTTGAGGAAATTCCCCGCGATGTAGAGACAGATGCCGGAAAGGCAAAGAAGCAGGGTGTGGAGCAGAAACGGGCCGGGATACTCCCATCGTTGGAATGCGGCGGCGACCGCGATCCCCACCCACACGTTGCTCACCACGCTCGGAACGTTGGCGATGCGGGCGGTGGCGAGGAGGGCGCGGAATTTTCCGGGATGGGACATCGGGAAACCGGGTGTAGCGGACGACCGCCAACCCGGCAACCCCTACGCTCAGGCTTTCACTCCGAGGCAGTGCTCGAGGATGCCTTCGCAGCCGTCTTCGAGAAGCTGCAGCACGTGGTCGAATCCGCGCTGTCCGCCATAATAAGGATCGGGCACGCGGAGGTCGGTGTTGTGGTTGCAGAATTCGACGAAGGGCCGGATTTTATGATGGTTCGCACCGGTCGAATCGAGTTTCCGGACGTCCGCCATGTTCGATTCGTCCATGGTCACGATCAGGTCGAATTTATCGAGATCGTAAACGGAAATGCGGCGCGCCCGGCCGGTGACGGTGTAGCCGCGGCGTTCGAGGGTTGCGGCCATCCGCGGATCGGGCGGCGAGCCGTGGTGGTGGCCGATGGTTCCTGCCGAATCGATGACGAATTCGGATTCATGATGGGATTCCGTGACGAGTTTACGGAAAACGATTTCCGCCGCTGGGGAGCGACAGATGTTTCCCATGCACACGAACAGAACCCGGTGGGGTCTGAGGGGTATATCCAACATTGTCAGGGGGGAATGACGGAGAAAATTTAGCCGGTCGCAGCGGGAAAACAAGCGGAGAAGCCCCCGTTTTCGCGTAGGTTGAAAAATTGCTGCAACTTTGTTGCCGGGGTCCGGTTTCACAGGGAGACTTTTCCAGTCCCCTATGAAAAAAAATCCATGGATCATCCCGGTCGCCACCCTCGTCGTGGGAGCTGCCGGAGGCTTTATTTCCGGACGCAACAGCGGTTCGGAGGCCGCCCCGGCGGCGTCGGCGGAAGTTCGCAACAGCCGGGCGTCCGGCCGCTCGACCGCCTTGGAAGAAGAGGCGAAAAAAGCCGCATCCCGTGCGAAGAGCATGGAGGATGCGCTGGATACCCCCGGCCAT
This sequence comes from Luteolibacter sp., assembly GCA_035539355.1. Classification (GTDB taxonomy): domain Bacteria; phylum Verrucomicrobiota; class Verrucomicrobiia; order Verrucomicrobiales; family Akkermansiaceae; genus Luteolibacter. Next base: position 935 of record DATLIO010000479.1, on the reverse strand, counting down.
TCCGCACGGATCAAAAGCCTGATCGACTATTACGGCACGCTCACTCCGGAGCAACTCGCGGAGGAGGCGAAGCGTCTGGACAATCTGCCGATGGGCGAGCGGATCATGGCTTCGCTGCTTCTTTTCGGCCGCTGGGCGGAAGTCGATCCGACGGGTGCGATGGCCCACGCGAACACGATGGGTTTCGCCGCGGCGTTCGTCCGGCCTACCATTTTGCAAAGCTGGGCCAGCGTCGATCCGGAGAACGCGGCGAAATACTATTCTGAAAATCCGCGCGAGTTCTCCCTGATGGGAGGCGGCGGTCCGGGAGGCCAGAACGGTGCGGCGACGATCGCCGCCGAATGGGCGAAACAGGATCCGCAGGCCGCGCTTGCCTGGGCCAGTTCGCTCAACGGCGATGACAAAAACCGTGCGATGACTTCGGTGATCCGCGAGGTGGCGATGACCGATCCGAAAAAAGCGGCCGAGCTCGCGCAATCGATGAGTCCCGCCGAACGGGGGGATGCCTATGAATCGATCGCCCGCAGCTATGGGGCGAAGAATTTCGACGAAGCGGAGGCGTGGGTGAAATCCCTGCCCGCCGACCAGCAGGCGGACGCGATGGCTTCTGCGATCGCCGGTCTCGCGCAGAACAATCCGGAACTCGCCCTGACCAAGGCGATGGGCATGGCGGAGGGCGATGAGAAGAACCGCGCGATCCGGAATTCGCTCGAAAATCTTTCCAAGACCAATCCGACCAAGGCTCTCGCGGAAGTCGCGAAACTGGATGCCGAGGCGCAACGCCGTGCGATCGAGCCGGTGATTTCCAACTTCGTCGTCAGCGATCCTGCTGCGGCGGAAAGCTACGTCAAAGGTCTGCAGGCCGGGCCGGTTCGCGACAACGCGGTTGCCGCTCTGGTCCGCGGCAGCACCGGTGATCCTGCGACACTTATGCC
>DATLIO010000478.1:0-1692 GCA_035539355.1 Luteolibacter sp. | reverse complement strand
GAGTCGAAGGCCACACCCTTGAGCATGACCGAATCGCACCGTGCGCTGCCCGTCATCTTCACGTCGGCCTTGCCATCCGGGCGGAGTTTGAAATCGCCGGCCGCTTCGACCCGTTGGCCGCCGCCGAAGGTGATCTGGGGGATGGGCGGCAGTTCGGCCCATGCTTTCAGGAGACCGGGAATCTCCAGCCCGGAAACCATGTCGAAACGGCCTTCACCGGTCTGGATGTCGTAATCGATGCGCCCGTCGAAAGTGCCCCGCGAATCGACGGCCCGCAGGGAAGTCAGGGTGAGCAGGTTGCCGATGAGGGTTCCGCGCGCGGAGATTTCCTCAAGGATGCGGCCGTTTTTCTCCATCGTGGAGGTTTGCAGGCTCATGCGGGCGCTGAGGGTGGATCGGTCGGAAAGATCGCCTTCCGCGAAAATCCGCAGCACCGGCGGTTTCTTTTCGTCGAATTTCCATTTCTCCAGTTCGCGGATGCAACGCGCGGCGACCTCACGGCGCTTCGCGATGTTCGGATCCTTCTTCTTGTCGCCGCTTTCCTGCTGGTAGCCGAGCATCCGGGCTCCGAAAATGATATCGATGCCGGCGATCCTGCCTCGGACGTCGCGGGCTTCGAGCAGGCGTCCGCCGGGCATCAGGATCGTCCCGTTCAGATCGGTGATCTCGAGGCGGGTCGAAGACGGGTTCTTGGGATCGAGCGGCATGCTCAGATGGGCGTCGCTCAGCTCGATCCGGGTGAGCCGGAACTTCTTCTTGATCAGCTCGGTCTTGTTGAAATCGAGGACGATGCGTTCGAGGCGGGACACCTCTTCCGTCCGCTCCTTGTCCGAGAAAATCCGGACGCCCCGGGCGACGAGTCCTTTGAACGGGATGTAGGAAAGGGAATCGATCGTGAGGAAAGAGCCTTGTTTGACCAGTTCCGCCTCGATGGTCGCGCGCCACGTTTCCGGCAGGCCGGTCCGGTTCGCCCACCAGAGGCCGCCGCCGGCCGCAAACACGATCAACGTCGCGACGATGAAAAGCACCGTGCGGAGATTGTGGATGAAGCGTTTGTGTCCCATGGGCCGTACGCCGGGAAATCTACGCGATCAGGCCGACTTCACGAAAGGAAAAGTAAGCACGCCGTCCCGGAGAGGGCCGGCCGATGATGATATGGTCGAAGAAACGGACGTTCATCAGTTCGGCGGCTTCGATGATGCGGCGGGTGATCGATTCGTCCGCCCGGCTGGGCGACGGATCGCCGGACGGGTGGTTGTGGATGAGCAGGAAGGCATAACCGGCGCGGGTGATCACCGGACGCAGGATTTCGCGCGGATGGGCGGAGGCTTCGTTCACACCGCCGACCGAAATGACGTTCGTCGCGAGGTGGTTCAGGCGGGTGTCGAGGACGACAACGAGGACCTGCTCGTGCGGAAGATGGGCGAGTTGCGGGGAAAAATGTCGGTAGATGGTTTCCGGATCCTCCAGCGGTTGCCGTTCGATCTGCTCCCGGGAAACGCGGGCTCCGAGTTCGAAAGCGGCTGCGAGTTTGGAAGCTTTCGCCAAACCGAGTCCTTTCTCCTTCTCCAGTTCCGAAACCGGCATCGTGCCGAGCGCAGTCATCGAGCCGTATTTCCGAAGAAGGTCTCGGCCGATGGTGATCGCACTCCGGCCCTTGGTTCCCGTGGAAATGAACAAGGCCATCAGCTC
>DATLIO010000477.1:0-3314 GCA_035539355.1 Luteolibacter sp. | reverse complement strand
CAACGAAGAGGACTTCACCGCATCGCTCGGCTTCGAAGTCGAGGGTGTCGACCACAACATTTCCAACATCGAGACCGACGCGTTCAAGAAGATGATCGAAACGGCGGTGAAGGAGTTTCCGAACTTCAAAGTCGCGGCGACGACGCTGCGCGGCGTGATCACGGCGACGGTCAACGACTGGTCCGCGATCCTCTGGCACGACGGCGTTTTCCACGAGAGCAAGAAATACGACAAGCTGGAGATCCTCGACCGCGTCGGTGGTGGCGACAGCTTCGCCTCCGGCGTGCAGTTCGGTTTCCTCGAGTTCAACGATGCGAAGAAGGCCGTTGAATATGGAGCAGCCCACGGCGCGCTGGCTTCGACAACTCCTGGCGACACCTCGATGGTGACGCGGAAGGAGATTGAAAAGCAGATCGGCGGCGGTGGCGCCCGCGTGGTGCGCTGATCCGATCCACTACGATTCAAAGAAAAGCCCGTCGGAAAACCGGCGGGCTTTTTTATTCATTTCGCCGCGGCGCGTCTCAACCGGTCCATGATCGCGACACCGAGGCCGGTTTCGCTGACGGGTTCGGCGACGATGAAGTCGAGGCCGGCTTCGTCCATGAGACGCATGACATAGAACAAACGGATGGCGGCTTCGGCGAGTTTGCCGCTGCCGGGGCTGAGGCTTTCGACGCGTTCCCAATCGTAGAGATCGATGTGGTCGCTGTCGTCCTCGCCTTTGTAACTGATGAGTCCGTATTTCTTGCCTTCCTCGGGTTCGAATTTGTCCGGATCCTCAAGAAGGATCAGCGGAGTACGAGGGGCATAGTGGCTGGCGAGCTGGCCGGGTGCCTGCGGGGCGGTTTCGGAAATGCTCTTCACCTTCTCGACCTTGCCGAAATCCTGGAGCTGCTCCTTGGTGATCGGGCCGGCACGGTGGAGTTTGAAAACGGGTTTCTTTCCTTCGCGTGGTTCGATGGAAATGATGGTGCTTTCAAGGCCTTCACCGCAGGCGCCGCCATCGACGACGAGCGGGATTTTCCCACCGAGTTCCTTCACGACCGCGGAGGCGGAGGTCGGGGAAATACTGCCGAAGCGGTTCGCGCTCGGAGCGGCGATCGGGTTTCCGAGCTCCTTGTTGATCGCGCGGAAAATCGGATGCGCGCTCTGGCGGACCGCGACGGTCGGCAGACCGCTCGTCACGAGATCGGGGATGTCCGCGTGTTTCGGCAGGATGAGCGTGAGGGGGCCGGGCCAGAAGGCGGTCGTGAGTTTGTTCACGGTGTCCGCGATGTCATCGGGCACGACCGCGACGTTTTTCAGATCACCGCGGGAGGCGATGTGGACGATGAGCGGATCGAAGGAAGGCCGTTCTTTTGCGGCGAAGACCTTGGCGACGGCGTCGGCATTGAGCGCGTCGGCGCCGAGACCGTAGACCGTCTCCGTGGGGAGGCCGACGATTTCTCCGGCACGGAGCGCCGCAGCCGCTTCGCGCACAGCGTCTTTCATATCATCTTCGTCGGCGTAAATGACTTTGGTCTCGGACATCGGGCTGGGAGTATGGACTCCGAACATCGAACGTCCAACATCGAACTTTGAATGGACGAAAGAAGAAGATAGGATCGGAATATGAACTTTGAGGGAACTCCGCCGAAAAACCTGATTTTGATCGGGTTCATGGGGAGCGGGAAATCAACGGTCGGGAGGGAATTGCATTCGCGGCTCGGATACGAGCTGGTGGACATGGATTCCGTGATCGAGCACCGGGAGGGCAGGCCGATCACCCGGATTTTCGAGGAGAACGGAGAGGAGCATTTCCGGAATCTCGAAACGGAATTGTTGCGGGAGCTCATGGCCGACGGGCATCGGAAGATCATTTCGACCGGGGGGGGCGTCATCGGCCGGGAGGAAAACCGGGAATTGCTGCGCAAGCTGGGTTATGTCGTCTGGCTGCAGGCGCCGGTCGATGTGATTTACGAGAGGACTTCCCGGAACCGCGAACGGCCCCTTCTGCAGACGGAAAATCCGGTGGAGAAAATCACCACGTTGCTGGAGAAACGGAAACCGTGGTATGAGGAAACCGCTCATCTGAAAGTCGACACCGCGGGGCTCGATGGCGGTGAACTGGCGATGGGGATTCTTGAGAGCGCGCGCTACTTTTTCTCGAACCCATGAAGGTGCATGTGCTCAAGCAGGAGCAGCGCCTGCCGGTTTCCCGCGAGACCGCGTGGGAGTTTTTCTCCACGCCGCGGAACCTGGATTTCATCACGCCGCCGGATGCCGGCTTCGAAGTGACTTATCTTTCGTCGGAGAAGATGTATGACGGCCAGATCATCACCTACAACGCAAAGGTGGTTCCCTTCGTCACGATGACCTGGGTGACGGAGATCAAAGCCGTGAAGGAAGGTGAGTCGTTCGTCGATGAACAGCGGTTCGGTCCATGCCGGCTCTGGCATCACCGGCACACGTTCGAGGAAATCGAAGGCGGGGTGCTGATGACGGATCTCGTCCACTACGTCATGCCGATGGGATTCATCGGTGAGATCGCGAGGGCGTTGTTCGTGAAAGAAAAACTCCGCCGGGTTTTTGAATTCCGGCGGAGTGTGTTGGAAGAGAAGTTCGGGAAGATGTGATCGCTTACTTCGCCGGGATGCGTTGCTTGAATGGCAGGTAACCCGGAGCTTCGGCGGTGATTTCCCATGCGCCACCCGGTGCGGCGTTGGCCGGTGCGGGTGAGAGTTTCAGTTTGGTGTCGATGCCTTTGGCTTCGCTGAAACCTTCCGACAGGGCGAGGATCGCTTTCACGAGTTGGTCGGCTTCGGCTTCGGTGACGGCGATCTGCGGCGGCATCGGGACTTCACCCCAGACGCCGGTGCTGCCGGTCTTGAGTTTGCCTTTCAGGTAATCGGCCGCGTCGGCCTTGTCGCGATACTTGAGCGAGACGTTGACGTAGTTCGGTCCGACGGACGGAACGTTGATCTGGTGGCAGGCGAAGCAAAGGCGGGCGGTGAGCAGCTTCTCGACATCCGAGTTGACGGAAGGACCGCCGGAATCGTGACCCGTCGCCGGGATGTAGCGGGCACGGATGATGACGTCGTCCGGGTTCGGGATGTTCTTGTTGTCGATCTTGATCGCGAGCTCCTGATCGAAACCGAGTGTCTTCGGTTGGCCTTCGATCTTCAGCGCGAGGTGTTCCTGCTTCACTTTCTCGACGAGCGGGATGCGGGCGATGGTCGTGTTGCCTTTGCCATCGGTGGCGACGGCACGGACTTCGGTGGCCGCTTCGATGGTTAGGGTGGCCGTGGAGCCGGTGCCGAGGAGGACTTCGGTGG
>DATLIO010000476.1:0-1861 GCA_035539355.1 Luteolibacter sp. | reverse complement strand
TCCATCAGGCGCTTCGCCACGTCCTCCACCGTGATGCCACTGGCATCGGAGAGCGGACGGACGTCGATGATGCATTCGTGGGCGACGAGGCCTTCATTGCCGGTGTAGAGGACCGGGAAATAGGGCGCGAGTTTCTTTGCGACGTAGTTCGCGTTGAGGATCGCCGTTTCCGTGGCTTCGCGGAGTCCGTGGGGGCCCATCATCGCGATGTACATCCATGAGATCGTGTTGATCGACGCGCTGCCCCATGGAGCGGAACAAACGGCTCCGGCTTTGTTTTCCAGTTCGGCATGGCCGGGAAGGAAGGGGACGAGTTGCTCCGCGACACCGATCGGTCCGACGCCGGGTCCACCGCCGCCGTGGGGGATGCAGAAAGTCTTGTGGAGATTGAGGTGGCAGACATCCGCGCCGATGAGGCCGGGGGAGGTCAATCCGACCTGGGCGTTCATGTTCGCGCCGTCCATGTAGACCTGGCCGCCCGCGTCGTGGATGATGTCACAGATGTCGCGGATGGTTTCCTCGAAAACCCCGTGCGTGGACGGATAGGTGACCATCAGGCAGGAAAGGTTCGCGCGGTGCTCGTCGGTCCGGGCGATCAGATCGGGCACGTCGATGTTGCCTTTCTCGTCGCACTTCACGCCGACGACCTTCATGCCGGCCATGACGGCCGAGGCGGGGTTGGTTCCGTGGGCGGAAATCGGGATCAGGCAGATGTTGCGGTGGCCTTCGCTACGGGAAATATGGTAGTTCCGGATCGCGAGGAGTCCGGCGTATTCACCCTGGGAACCGGCGTTCGGTTGCAGCGAGACGGCGGCGAACCCGGTTGCCTCGGCGAGCCACTTTTCGAGAAGCGAAAGCATCTCGCGGTAGCCCTGGCTTTGGTTTGCGGGGACGAACGGATGGAGCGAGGAGACTTCGGGCCAGCTCAACGGCATCATCTCGGAGGTCGCGTTGAGCTTCATGGTGCAGCTGCCGAGCGCGATCATCGATTCGTTGAGCGCGAGGTCCTTCGATTCGAGGCGCTTGAGGTAGCGCAGCATCTCCGTCTCGGAATGGTAGCTGTTGAAGGCTTTCTGAGTCAGGAATTCGCTTTCGCGGTTCTGGCTTTCGGGCCAGGCGGTGGTGGTCTCGGAGTTGACCGCATTGGTGGCTCCGAAGGCTTCGGCGATGGTTGCGACATCGGCTGCGGTTGTGGTCTCATCGAGCGAGATGCCGATGTGCTTGTCGTCGATGCGGCGCAGGTTGATGCCCTTTTGGGCAAGCGCGTCGAGAATGCCTTTCGATGACGAAACGCTGGCGACGATGGTGTCGAAAAACGGGCCGTCCTCGACCGCGACGCCGGCGGCGGTGAGGGTGGCCTTGAGATCGGCGGTGCGTGAGTGAACCGTTTTCGCGATGTGACGGAGACCATCGGGACCGTGATAGACGGCAAACATCGACGCCATCACGGCGAGAAGCACCTGGGCGGTGCAGATGTTCGAGGTGGCCTTGTCGCGGCGGATGTGCTGCTCGCGGGTCTGGAGCGAAAGACGGAAGCCGGGCTTGCCGCGTGAATCGACGGAAACGCCGATGAGGCGGCCGGGCATCTTGCGTTTCAGGGCGTCCTTGCAAGCCATGAAACCGGCGTGGGGGCCGCCGAAACCAAGCGGCACGCCGAAGCGCTGGCTGTTGCCGACGCAGATGTCCGCGCCGAATTCCCCGGGTGCCGTGAGAAGGGTGAGCGCGAGCAGATCCGCGGCGGCGATGTTGACGATGCCTGCCTTGGTGTTCTTTTCAAAGAACGCGGTGAAGTCATCGATGCGTCCGCGGGTGTCGGGATATTGGACGATGGCGGCGAAGACGCCTTCTTCAGGGACGAACG
>DATLIO010000475.1:0-2929 GCA_035539355.1 Luteolibacter sp. | reverse complement strand
TCCGGCTCGGGTTTCGTCGCGCAGGCGGACGTCGCCCGCTGGCGGAAGGAAACCGGCAAACCCTATGGCATCTTCGGCATCTCGTTCATGGGGAAAAACGAAGGAGCCATCGATCTCTTCAACACCGCGAAGTTCGTTTACTTCCGCGACAGCGAGTCTTTCGCGAACGCGCAAAGCCAGGGCCTCGCGAACCCCGTCACCGGCTTCGGTCCGGATTGCGCGTTCGGCGTCGTCACGCTCCGCAATGACGAGCTGGCCGATGCCTATCTCTCCGCCAACGGATTGGAGCACGGAAAATTCCTCTGCTGCATCCCACGCTACCGCTGGACACCTCACTGGACCGTGAAAAAAGGCCGCGAGTTCGATGCGAAGAAGGACGCCCGCAACCAGGAGATGAAGGAACACGATCATGCCCAGCTCCGCGAAGGCATCATCCGGATCGTCACAGAGACGGACATGAAAGTCCTCATCTGTTGCGAGGACATGACCCAGATCCCGCTCGGCAAGGAAATGATCTATGACAAGCTTCCCGATGAAGTGAAAAAGAAGTGCGTCTGGCGCGACAAATACTGGCTCACCGACGAAGCGCTCAGCGTCTACAACCGTTCCGCCGGCCTTTTCGGAAACGAAATGCACAGCCCTATCATGTGCATCAGCAGCGGCATCCCCGCCATCGTCTGCCGGTTCAAGGAACAGACGACCAAAGGCATCATGTGGCGCGACATCGGCCTCGATGAGTGGCTTTTCGATCTCGACGATCCGGAGAAATACAAACTCATCGCGCCGACCATCCTTTCCCTCGCCAAGGATCCCGCCGCCGCGAAAGCGAAAGCAGCAAAAGCACGGGACTTCGTTTTCCAGAAACAAGCCGAGGAAATCGCGGCGCTGAAGAAATCGCTCCCCGCCTGATCACGTGGCTGGGAATGGCCCGGGAATCCGATACCTTCCAACCATGTTCGAACCCTACACCCTCCTCGGCGGATTCGTTTTCGGCACGATCGGCATGGGATCGTTCGCCTACGGAAAGAGCCTGGACCGCTGGAAACCAAAGGTCCTCGGCATCCTTCTGATGATCTACCCCTACTTCATCACGAACCGCTGGGCCATGTGGGCCGTCGGAGTCATCCTCTGCGGCACCCTCTGGTTCCACCACGACGAGTAGTCCGGAAACCCGATTTCCCTTGGCACCAAAGGCATTTTCGGGCCTACACTCCGCCCGCCCATGCCGACCGACTCGATCCTCTCGACCGCCCGCCAATTCCTGGCGGTGGATCCGACCATTCCTGTCACCCTCGAACCGATCAAACGCGGCGCTTCCGGCCGGACGATCGTCCGCATCAAGTCGCCCATCCATGAACCGTTCATCGGCGTGCACTGGACGGACGAACGCGCGGACAACAAGCAGTTCGTCCCGGTCGCCCAGTTCCTGAAAAAATGCCGCCTCCGCGTTCCGGAAATCCTCCATGAAAGCGCGAAGCGTCGCGTCGCCCTCGTCGAAGATCTCGGAGACAAGGATCTGCTTTCACTCAAGGACCGCCCGTTCGCCGAACGGCTTCCTTACTACCGCTCCGCGCTCGAACAGGTCGACAAGCTCTTCTACGCAAAGCCTCCGAAGGAGTTCGAACTCATGCCTCCGTTCGATGCGGCGCTCTACCGTTGGGAGCAGAACTATTTCATCGAGCATCTCGTCGAGGACTTCCTCGGCATGGACGCTTCGCCCCTGAAATCGGAGCCCGCTTTCTCCGCACTCGCGGAAAAACTCGGCACCGCCGCGAAGCACCTCGTCCACCGCGATTTCCAATCGCAGAACCTGCTCATCAAAAACGACGAGGTTTATCTCATCGATTTCCAGGGCCTGCGCCGCGGCCGTCAGGAATACGATCTCGCTTCGCTGATCTTCGATCCCTATCTGGATCACTCGGCGGATGAACGCGAACAGCTTCTCGCCCTTTGGGAAGACATCGCCGACGAGCGTCCGGAAACCACCCTCTTCCACCAATGCGCCGCCCAGCGCCTGATGCAGGCACTCGGCGCCTACGGAAACATCGTCCGCAACCGCGGTGATGAATGGTATCGTCCGCACATCGCCACCGCCGCGAAACTTCTCCGCGAAGTCACCGCCGGGACGGATCTCGAAAAACCGCTCGCCCCCTACCTGGCGGCCATCCCCTGAAAAACGTGGCCAACCCGGGAACCCGCATCCTCAGCGTGCTGATCGCCTCCGCGGCGGCCGCCTGGTGCGCTTGGCACTTCATTCCCGGAACGCCCGCCGACCGCGGCCTCGCCCGTTTGGTTTCACTCACCATCGCGAAACCTCCCATCGCCCTTTCCGGAAACGGCAGCCATCAGTCGCCGTGGATCCTTCTCCCGACATCCTCCACGAAAGCGGATGTCCCGCATCCACCGCCGGTCGTCTCTCTTGGTGACGATCCAGAAGGCATCTTCCAATCATCCCCGCCGTCACCGCTCGACCTCGCGATCGTCCTCAAAAACATGCGCCGTCTGGGAGCGGCGAACGCAGGCATCAGCGCGGTGCTCGCCTGGGAAGAACCGGATGTCATCGCGCTGTCGGCCCTCGATTCCGCACTGGGCGCCTTCGGAAAAGTCGCGACCGCCGCACCGCTTTCCCGAGGTCCCACCTCGATGCCCCTGCCGCCATCGTTCCGCCGGGCGTCGCTTCCATTCGATCGCAACCAGGAGAACGTTTCGGAACTTCCGGTCGTGAACCGCATCCCACTGCCCGGCATCATTCTCGGTCAGGACAACGCTCTTTCCGGATTCACCCTGCTTGAAAACGAAACGGAGGGCACCCCGCTCGCCGCCCGCTGGGACGATCGCATCGTATTCGCCTTCCCCGTGATTGCCGCCATCGTGCAACAAGGGATTTCCATCGACGAAATCGAACTCGTTCCCGGAAGCCATCTCAAAC
>DATLIO010000474.1:0-4147 GCA_035539355.1 Luteolibacter sp. | reverse complement strand
GAAACGGCCCTGCTGGTGAAGGACGCGTTCGGCGGCGTTGGCGATGGTGGATTTCCCGGACCCGGAAAGTCCGCACATCCAGACGACGAGGCCTCGCTGTTTCAGCAGGGCTTCCTTGTCGTGGCGCTGGAGGAAACGGTGGAACTCGGGATGGATGTCGGACATGGCGGTCACACCATCGTAGAACGGCTCCGGTCAAAGAGAAGGGAAAATCGCGGCGACCGGAGCCGGAAATCGGCCGGCTCAGACCCCCTTGCCGATGATGAACGCGTCGAGCCCGTGTTTCTTGAGGGCGGCGACGGGGAGGACGGCGCGGCCGTCGAAGACGAAAGCGGGTTTGAGCATGAGATCGTGGATTTTCGAGAGATCCAGGGTTTTGAACTCGTCCCATTCGGTGAGGGTCGCCAGCGCGTGGGCGCCGTGTGCCGCGGTGTAGGGATCCGTGCAGATCTCGACGTTGGAAAGGATCAGCGCGGGATCGATGCCGACGTCGACCAGGTCCTGGTGGATCTGCTGGGCGTCAACCTGCGGGTCGTAGATGGCAAGGTGCGCGCGCTCGTGGAGCAGGTCGCGGCAGATATGGATGGCGGCCGATTCGCGGGTGTCGTTCGTGTCCTTCTTGAACGCGAAACCAAGGATCGCGACGCGCTTGTCGGAAACGGTGTTGAAGAGAGTGCGGACGATCTTTTCGACGAAGCGGGATTTCTGCCAGTCGTTGATCCTGATGACGTGGTTCCAGTACGCGGCGACTTCGGGCAGGCCGAACGATTCGCAGAGATACACCAGGTTGAGGATGTCTTTCTGGAAACAGGAGCCGCCGAAACCGACCGAAGCTTTCAGGAATTTCGGGCCGATGCGGGACTCGGTGCCGATCGCCCGGGCGACTTCATCGACATCCGCCCCGGTCGCCTCGCAGAGCGCGGAGATGGAGTTGATCGAGGAAATCCGCTGGGCGAGGAACGCGTTGGCGACGAGCTTCGAAAGCTCGGACGACCAGAGGTTGGTCGTGATGATGCGTTCCCGCGGAACCCAGTTCGCGTAGACCGATACCAGCGCTTCGACGGCGGCGTTGCCTTCGGGAGTGATTTCTCCGCCGATGAGGATGCGGTCGGGGTTTTCCAGGTCGGCGATGGCCGTGCCTTCGGCGAGGAATTCGGGGTTGGAGAGAACCTGGAACTTCGAACCGTCCGGAGAATTCGCCGCGAGGATCGATTTGATCGCGCTCGCGGTCTTCACGGGGATCGTCGACTTCTCGACGATGATCTTGTGGCCTTCGGAAACCTCGGCGATGAGCCGTGCGGCGGACTCGATGTAGCGGAGGTCGGCGGCGCGGCCCGCGCCGATGCCGTAGGATTTCGTCGGCGTTCCGACCGAGACGAAGATCAGATCCGCGGCGGCGATGGCGGCGCGGATGTCGGTGGTGAAATGCAGGTTCTTGCCACGCGCCGAGGTGACGACTTCATCAAGGCCGGGTTCGTAGACGGGAAGGTCGTCGGAGTTCCATGCGTCGACGCGCTTTTCGTTGAAGTCGGCGACCGTGACCTGGATGTCAGGGCATTTGGCGGCGATCATGGCCATGGTCGGGCCTCCGACATAACCGGCGCCGAGGCAGCAGATGTTTTTGATCTTCATGATGAGAATGGGTTTTGTTCAATCCGCCATCCTGTCGCGCAGGAGGTGGTAGATGAAAAGGGAATTGTAGGTTAGGTAACGACGGAAGAGGCGTCTTGGCTCCATCGCGAGGCGATAGAACCATTCCAGTCCAAGGCGTTGCAAGAGCGGTGGGGCCTGGCGGACTTCGCCTGCATGGAAAGCGAAGGCCGCGCCGATGCCGAAATAGACGCCGGGAGGAAGCTGGTCCTTGTGGGCGGCGATCCAGTTTTCCTGTTTCGGACAGCCGAGGCCCACCCAGATGAGGTTGCTGCCGGAAGACCGGATCGCATGGCAGATCCTTTCGAATTCATCTTCGGGCCATTCGCCGAACGGAGGGGAATAACTGCCGGCGATTTTCGTATGGGGGAATTTTCCGCCCAAGGTCGCCTGGAGCTTTTCCAGGGTGCTTTCTTTTCCGCCGAGAAGGAAATGGCGGTGCGGTAATTCCGGATCGTTGGTCGCCTTGAAGGTCTCGAGCATCAGTGTCGGCCCGTAAACCCGGTCGCGGAGTTTTCGGCCTTCGGGCAGGTTGGCGTTGAGGTACCAGACGAGTGGCATGCCGTCCGGGCAGATCAGATCGAAGCGCGCCATCGATCGGCCGAAATGTTCATCGGACCGTGCCAAGGCTGCGACATGGGTATTGGCCGCCTCCACCGCGAATGCCTGGGAGGCATTGGTGGCTTTGTCGAGAATCCAATCGATCGCTCCGGCGTAGTCGGTGGCGGCGACGGGTAATCCGATGACGGAGACGGTTTCCATGAACAGCCGTTACTCTTTCGCGACGGAAATGTGGTGGCCGTGTTTCTTGAGAAGCGCATGCCTGCGGGCCTGTTCAAGATCCGATGCGACCATTTCGGCGCACATCTCCTCCACGGTGATTTCGGGAACCCAGCCCAACTTTTCCTTCGCCTTGGTCGGATCGCCGAGAAGCGTTTCGACTTCAGCCGGGCGGAAATAGCGGGGGTCGACTTTGACGATGATGTCTCCCACGGAAACCCCGGGAGCGGTCTGGGAATCCACGGCGGTGATCGTGGCGATCTCGTCCACACCGGTTCCCGAAAACTCCAGGGTGATGCCGGCTTCCTTGGCGGACATCCGGACGAACTCGCGGACGGAGATCTGTTTGCCGGTGGCGATGACGAAATCCTCGGCCGTTTCCTGCTGGAGCATCATCCACTGCATGCGGACGTAGTCCTTCGCGTGGCCCCAGTCGCGGAGTGCGTCGAGGTTGCCGAGGTAGAGGCATTTCTCAAGGCCCTGGGAAATGTTGGCGATGCCGCGGGTGATCTTGCGGGTGACGAAGGTTTCGCCGCGGCGCGGGGACTCGTGGTTGAAGAGGATGCCGTTGCAGGCATACATGCCGTAGGACTCCCGGTAGTTCACCGTGATCCAATAGGCGTAGAGTTTCGCGACGCCGTAAGGGGAGCGCGGGTGGAAGGGCGTGGTTTCCTTCTGCGGGATCTCCTGGACGAGGCCGTAGAGTTCGGAAGTGGACGCCTGATAAAAGCGGGTGGTTTTCTCGAGACCGAGGAAGCGGATCGCCTCCAGCAGACGGAGGGTTCCCATGGCGTCGACATCCGCGGTGTATTCGGGCGCTTCGAAGGAAACGGCGACGTGGGATTGGGCGCCGAGATTGTAGACCTCGTCCGGCCGGATTTCGCTGATGAGGCGGGTCAGGTTCGAGGAATCGGTGAGATCGCCGTAGTGCAGCTTGAAGCGGGCGTGTTCGACGTGGGGATCTTCGTAGATATGGTCCACACGCTGGGTGTTGAAAAGCGAAGCCCGGCGTTTGATGCCGTGCACCTCGTAGCCCTTTTCAAGAAGGAACTCGGCGAGATAGGAGCCGTCCTGTCCGGTGACGCCGGTGATGAGTGCGCGTTTCATGGTGATGGTGAGGGTTCAGAGTCGTGCGGCTCCCGCGGAGATGGAGGAAAGGAAATCCTGATAGGCGGCGGCGAGTCCGTCACGGAAGGAAATGGAGGGGCTCCAACCGGTGGAGCGGATCAACGAGATGTCCATCAGCTTCCGTGGCGTGCCGTCGGGTTTCGTGGGATCGGTGAGGATTTCTCCGGAGTAGCCGGTGGTTTCGGCGACGAGCTTCGCGAGATCCAGGATGCTCAGATCCTCGCCGACCCCGACATTGACCCAATCGGGTGGATTTTCGAGGGCGAGCAGATGGAAGCAGGCGGTGGCGAGATCGTCGACGTGGAGGAATTCGCGGAGCGGCGTGCCGGTGCCCCAGATCGTGACGGACGGAGCGCCCGCTTCCTTCGCTTCATGAAAGCGGCGGATCAGCGCGGGGATCACGTGGGAATTCTCCGGATGGTAGTTGTCGCCCGGGCCGTAGAGATTGGTGGGCATCGCGCTGTGGTAGGCGAGTCCATGCTGGGCGCGGTAATGCTGGCACAATTTGAGGCCTGCGATCTTGGCGATCGCGTAAGCTTCGTTGGTCACCTCCAGCGGGCTTGTCAGCAGGCAGCTTTCGGGCATCGGC
>DATLIO010000473.1:0-1673 GCA_035539355.1 Luteolibacter sp. | reverse complement strand
CCGTCCACCCGTCCCGCGCCCGCCGCCTTCTTTCCAGCCTCTACGTGCAGGTGCTCATCGGGATCACGCTGGGGATCACGTTCGGAATCGTGAAGCCCGGTTGGGCGGTGCAACTGAAGCCGGTGGGGGACGGTTTCATTTCCCTGATCAAAATGATGATCGCGCCGATCATTTTCTGCACCGTCGTCACGGGCATCGGCGCGCTCGGCGACCTGAAAAAAGTCGGTCGCGTCGGTTTGAAGGCGCTCATCTATTTCGAGGTGGTCACCACCTTCGCCCTGATTCTCGGTCTCATCGTGGTGAACGTCGTGAAACCCGGCGTCGGCATGCATGTGAACGCCGCCACGCTCGACGCCTCGTCCATCAAGTCCTACACGGAGGCCGCCGCGCATCAGTCGACGCTCGAATTCTTCCTGAACATCATTCCCAAATCCTTCGTCGGGGCCTTCACCAGCGGTGACATCCTCCAGGTGCTGCTCATCGCCATCCTTTTCGGCGCGGCGCTTTCCATGATGGGCCACAAGGGCAAACCGGTCGTGGACCTGCTCTACACGATCACCACCGCGCTGATGAAAATCATCGGCATGATCATGTATCTCGCGCCTCTCGCCGCGTTCGGCGCGATGGCTTTCACGATCGGCAAATACGGCGTCGGCACGCTCGTCGAACTGCTCAAACTCCTCGCCTGCGTCTACATCACCTGCCTCGCGTTCATCTTCCTCGTTCTCGGCGCCATCATGAAGTCCATGGGCTTCAGTCTCTGGAAATTCCTCCGCTACATCCGCGAGGAACTGCTTCTCGTGCTGGGAACCTCGTCGTCCGAATCCGCGCTGCCGCCGATGCTGGCGAAAATGGAGCGCCTCGGTTGCGACAAGGCGGTTGTCGGACTCGTCCTGCCGACCGGCTACTCCTTCAACCTCGATGGCACTTCGATCTATCTGACCATGGCCGCCGTGTTCGTCGCCCAGGCCACCGACACCCCGCTTTCCCTCCAGCAACAGGTTGGCATCCTGCTGATCCTTCTCCTCACTTCGAAAGGGGCCGCCGCGGTCACCGGTGGTGGATTCGTCACGCTGTCCGCGACCCTCGCTTCGGTTAGAACGGTGCCGGTCGCCGGCCTCACGTTGCTTCTCGGAATCGACCGCTTCATGTCCGAAGCCCGCGCGCTCACCAACCTCATCGGCAACGGTGTCGCCACCATTTTCATCGCCAACTGGGAAAAGGCGCTGGACCGGGAACAGGCGAAAGCGGTGCTCGATACGAAAGGTCCCCACGAACTCCAAATCTGATCCCGTTGATGAAATCCATCGTCCTCGCCGCGGCACTCTGCCTGCCGTGTTTCCTCCAGGCCCAGCCGGCCGCTCCGCCGGTTGAGAACAACGCCATCGTTCCGGTCGGAAAGCTGGAGAACGACTTCTATGACTGGAACAAACGGCACGAGGAGATCCTCGCCATCAAGGACAAGATCGATCCTGAAATCGTTCTGATCGGCGACTCAATCACCCACCTCTGGGGTGGCCAGCCGAACGAGCCGAAAGGCAACCGCGGAGCCATCGCCTGGAAAGAACTTTTCGGTGAAAAGCGCGTGCTCAACTGCGGCTTCGGCTGGGACCGCACGCAGAACGTCCTGTTCCGCATCAACAACGGCGAGATCGACGGACTGAAACCCAAGA
>DATLIO010000472.1:0-4594 GCA_035539355.1 Luteolibacter sp. | reverse complement strand
CCACCGATGCCTGCCTCACCACCGTGCTGCGGATGAAAAGGGTGTCGTCCGGATTCGTGCTGATGCCCGTTGCTCCGGAAACATCGGTGAGCCCGCCTGCAAAGGTGACGCCGCCCGCCGATTGGACTCCGGCAGGAAGCGATGCACTATTGGTGTAGTTGTCCGCGAAGACGTATTGGGCGAGGGTCGCCGCCGATCCCGCACTCGCGGAAAAGACGAAGGCGGCCGCGCAGAGCCATGAGTAAAATGATCTTGGGCTTTTCATGATGGGAGGGTTTGGGGCGACGGGACATGCATCCGTCAGAAAGGGCAGATGTCGTCTCCCCCGGCCCGCAGCACATTTTTTCGGAAATTTCTTTTCGCGCGTGCTGTGGAAACCACCCCGGAACATTCTATTTCCAGAACGCATGAATTCCTCCCCGCCCGCCGATGACGAAGCGCGATTGATCCGCGCGGCGCAGGATCGTGATCCGACGGCATTCGCGGCGCTCGTTTTACGCCATCAACGGCGCATCCGCAGCTTTCTCGCCGTGCGCCTGAGACATCATCACGATGTCGAGGATCTCACCCAGGAAGTGTTCGTGACCGCTTTCCGGAAAATCGACCAATGCCATTCCGACGGTCCGATGGAACCATGGCTGCGCCGCATCGCCGTGAATCTGCTTTCGAACCACCGCCGGAAATTCCGCGCGACTCCGGTGGGTCTCGGCGAGGAGCTTCTGGCATCGCTCGACCAACGGATCGAAGCCTACTGCGAAGGTGACCGCGAAGTGGCGGCGCTCGAGGCATTGCAAAACTGCCTCGGCGAAGTGGAGGATTCGTCGCGCCGGCTGCTCCAGGCCCGCTATGAGCACGAAGTCCCGATGGAGGAACTCGCCCGCCAGCTTGGCCGCAAGGCCTCTTCCGTCTCGATGCAGCTCCACCGGCTGCGCGTCGCCCTCGGCAACTGCATCGAATCCAAACTCCAACCGGGAGCCGAACCGATATGAACCCTTCCGATTGGAATCAACTCGTCGCCGGCTTGATGGATGGCACGCTCAGCGCCAACGATCACGAGCAACTGAAAACCCTCTGCCGCGAAGATCCATCGAAAGAAGAGGAACTCGTCCGCGCGATGCTGGCCGAACGCCTTCTGCCACTCGCGGTTGCTCCGAATGCGGGAGAAAAGACCGCCGAGGAAGTGATTTTCCGCATCTACCCGGAGATCGCCGAATTTCCTCTGGCACTGAAACGACAGCCCGCATGGAGAAGATTTCCCCGCGTCCTTCTCCCCGCCGCAGCGGCGATCGCCCTTGGTGCGACCGGCTGGTTCGCTTTCGATCACTCGCGTCCCAACGGCTACCTTTCCCGCACGGAATCCCTCGTCTGGTCCGGCGATCCATTTCCCGTCGATGGAAAACTCGGCAAAGGCGATCAATTGAATGCGTCATCCGGTCTCGCCGAAATCCAGCTCCGCAATGGCGCGCGGCTCGTCCTCGAAGCACCCTTCTCCGTGGAGCTCACGGGTTACAAATCGGTGACCCTCAACTCCGGCCGGCTCGCAGCCCGCTGCCCTGCATCGGCGCAAGGATTCACCATTCTGACCCCTCGGGGAAAAGTCGTCGATCTCGGCACCGAACTCGGCGTCCATGCCGGGGATGACGGCTCCGTCGAAGCCCACGTCCTCACGGGCTCCGTGGAAATCGACAGCAAGAGCTCGCCTGAAAAGATGTCCCTGTTCGACGGTGAAGCCGTGCGCATGGACTCCGATGCCACCAGCCGCATCGTAGCTGATCCCACCGCTTTCGTCACCCAGATGCCTCTCGCCGAATCCTTGCCCGGATTCGTGCACTGGAACATGGATGAAAACCACGGCAACACCGCCGCCGACACGGGCCATGGCCTTGCGGGTCAGAACGGATCGCTGACGCTCGCCGCCGATTCAGCGGCACATCCCGATGCGAAACCTCCCGAATGGATCAACGGCGTCCGTGGCTCCGGCCTCGCGTTCGACGGCATCGGCTCGTTCGCCGAGTCCACCTATCGCGGCATTGAAGGCGCGTCGCCGAGAACCGTCGCCCTGTGGATCCGTGTTCCGGAAACGGACATTCATGCGGGGACCGGCATCCTCTCATGGGGTTCCGTCGCCGAAGACAGGGCATGGCAGATTTCCATCAACTGGAGCGAAAAAGACGGCCCCGTCGGCAGGCTCCGGCTTGGAACCTTCGCCGGCAAAATCGTCGGCACCACCTTGTTGCAGGACGGCAACTGGCATCACATCGCCGTGGTCATGTATCCCCAACCGCACCCCGATGCGCCGGCGAACGTGCTTCTTTACGTCGACGGTAAACTCGAACCGATTTCCCGCCGTTCCACTTTCCGCGTCGACACCAACGTCCGCCAGGCCGAACACGGCGTCAGCCTCGGCCGCCACGTCTCGCCCATCAACGACACCCGCATGTTCTTCCACGGTGAAATGGACGACGTCTTCATCTTCGGCCGTCCCTTGCTTCAGGAAAGCATCCGGAAGCTCATGGACGGCCGGACCGAAACCCCTTAGGCCCGCACCGCCCAGCGCAGTTTCGCCGAAGCACTCCGCGGATTCATCCGTCGCTCTTCCGGTCCTGCGACTACAACTTCGCGGTTCGTTTCCTGATAGTATCCTTCTTTGACTCCGGCTTTGAAAGCCTGCTTCACACGCCGGTCTTCACCGGAGTGGAATGTCAGCACCGCCACCCGACCGCCCGGTTTCAGGCACGAAGGCAACGCCCTCAGGAATGCGTCGATCGCCGTGAACTCCTCGTTCACCGCGATCCTCACAGCTTGGAACACCCGTCTCACCGTCCTGTCGATTTCCTCTTCATCAACGATCGAAAGCGCCTGACGGATGGCGGATGCGAATGCCGTGGTCGTTCCGAATTTTCCTCCGGCCAAGGCTTTCGCCAACGACTCCGCTCGGGGTTCATCGGAGTTTCCAATCAAGGCCTTCTCCAATTTTTCGGAACTGACCTTCGCCAGCCACTCCGACGCTGAAACCCCGCGATCCGGGTTCATCCGCATGTCGAGCGGCCCTTCGGTTTTGAAACTGAAGCCACGGGACGGGTCATCGAACTGCATCGACGAGCAGCCGAGATCCGCGAACACGAAATCAACCGGTGCTCCTCCAAGTGCCTTGGCGATCCCCGCATAGTTCGATCGCACCGCCTGGAAAACCTCTTCCCCGAAACCCATCTTCCGCAGCCGCTCCACCGTCTTCGGCATTTCGATCGGATCGAGATCCAGCGCAGTCAATTTCCCGTCAGGCGCGATCCGAGCGAGAATCCTCGCCGCATGACCGCCATATCCCAACGTGCAATCCACTCCGGTCATGCCCGGCTCCAAAGCCAATGCATCGAGGCATTCCTCGACCAGGATCGGAACATGCGAACCGGCGGGCGTCTTGCCGGACGCGATCACCTTCGCCACCGTCTCCGCGTATTTCTCGGGATCGTGTTCCTTGTATTTGTCCTCGAAACGCCGCGGGTTCTTTCCGCTGTAGCGCTTCCTCCTCGGTGGCCGCGGCGTTTCCTCACTCACAATTCCGAGTATTTGAGATTGTTGCCTTTGGCCTTCTCAACCGGATAACGGATCTCGTTGTTGGCGATCTTCGCTTCCATGACATCTCCGAGTTTGAACCCGAGATTGTCCGCCAATTCGAAAAGCAGAATCCCGACATCGGCGATCTCCGACGCGATTTCATCCCGCTTCGCCGCAACCCGTCCATCGATCTGATCCGCCTGCTGCCAGACGAAATGCTGCATCAACTCGCCCGCCTCCGCCGAGATCGCCACCGCGAGGTCCTTGGCATTGTGATATTGCCGCCACTCCCGCGCATCCACGAATGCCTGGATGCGCGTGGTCAGTTCGCCGATCGAATCGCTCATGCGCCGATCCTCTCCGTTCAGGCCCCGCTCCGCAATGCGCAATCCACCGCCGCTTTCACCGCTTCGCAGGTGCACGGGCTCGGCAGGTGGAAATCCTTTCCGTAGCCGAACGCCCGCACCGCTTCGCGGATCGCCTCCCGGACGGAAATCGCGAGCATGAACGGTGGTTCGCCGACCGCCTTGCTGCCGTGGATCGTTCCGGGCTGGCTGGCCTGGCTCAGCAGATTCACCCGGAAATCCACCGGCGCATCGCTGAAAGCCGGAATGGCATAGGTGCTCGCGCTGTGGCTCAGCAACGTGCCCTCGTCATTCCATTTCAACTCTTCCCGCGTCAGCCACCCCATGCCCTGCACGAACGCTCCCTCGATCCGCCCGCGATCCACGTTTCCGTTCAGCGAATCCCCGACATCGTGGAGAATATCCGTCCGCAGCACCTTGCTCATGCCGGTGTAGCCGTCGATCTCCACCTCGGTCACCGCCGCACCCCACGCATAGTAGAAAAACGGCCGGCCCTTCCCGACATTCCAGTCCCATTCGAGTTCGGGGGTTTTGTAAAATCCGGCTGCGGAGAGCTGGATTCGTTTCAAGTATGCGATCTTCGCCAGCTCGGCAAAATCCATCGAACCTTCGCGCCCGATCACACGGCCCGCGGCGAAAACAATATCACCGGGGTCGCCGCCCAGCGATTCCGC
>DATLIO010000471.1:0-2312 GCA_035539355.1 Luteolibacter sp. | reverse complement strand
GTCCGCGAAGGTCTCGACATCATTCCGAAAATGACCGTCCTGCGCAGCTACGATACACCTCGTAAAGTCGGCGACACCGAACGCGGGCGGGAGATCGACGTTTCGATCAACATGCTCATGCAGCTCATCGACGCCTACCGCGGCGGCGAACTGCATGAGCGAAAGTAGGTCTCACTGCGGCCGGCGCATGGTGGATTCAGGCACCGATCAGCCCTGCTGTCGAGCCGCCACGCGATCCTTCATCCTGAGAAGCAACTTCTCCATGGCAGGAGTTTGAACCCCCGCGACCTTCGCCCGACGAAGCGGTTCCTCCCAGATCGGTCCGAGCTCGAGTTCCCTGCCCTCCACGAAATCGATCATCGTCGACGGTTTGTAAGCCGCCATCGGCCGGGTGCGCTCGATGTTCCATTCGATCAGGCTTTCATCGACGCCGAGTCCCTGGGCGTTCGCGGCAGCGACGACCTCCGTCATCAGTTCCCGGATCTCATCTTCAATCTTCGGATCGGCGAGGAGGACATCGGTCGTCACTCCACCTTCCGCGACGGCCAGGCCGTTGAAAGGCACGTTCCAGATCAGTTTTTCCCACTGGGCACGGGCGAGATTGTCCGTGGCCTGGCAAGGGATGTTCGCCGCCTTGAACCGCGCAGCGATCAACTCCGCCCGTTCGTGCCGCGTGCCATCGAATGTCCCCACTTTGATCTGTCCGCCGGCGGTATGGCTCACCACCCCTTGGGCGATGCGGTTGATGCAGACGAAACAAAGTCCGCCGAGCACGCGGTCCGCACCGGCGACTTCGGCGATCGCCTCGCAATTACCGAGTCCGTTCTGGAGTGTCAGGATCTGGGTGTTCCCATGAAGCAGCGGCGGCAGAACGTCTTTCAACGAAGCGTTCGCGGTCGCCTTCCAGCAAACGATCACCAGATCCACCGGCCCGATTTCCTGACTGCTCCGGAAAGCGGCGACTTCCGGCAATTCGAAATCGCCGTGGGTGCTTTCCACCTTCAAGCCGTGCGATTGGATTTCATCGAAATCCGATCGCAGCAGGAACCTGACATCCTCACCCGCCTGGGCCAATCGGCCACCGTAATACAAACCGATCGCGCCGGATCCGACGATCGCGACGCTCTTGAAATCCCAACTCATTCCTCCTTGTAACCTTCCGCCCGCCGTTCGTCGATGCAACGGGTCAGCCAGTTGACGAGATTTTCAGCCTCCTCAGATTCGTGGCGCATCGAACTGAGCGCGTTCCAATCCAGGTGCGGCCGGGAATGCGGCGCGGCGATCCGGTTGATGTCCAGACGGCTCATCACCGCTTCGGTTTCGCGCGGATGGGCGTTCAGGATGTTCGCGGGACGCGGGAGATCTTCCAACGCTTCGGCGGTCAGACCGAACGAGGTGACTCCGACACCGAAAGTGGCGCTCAGTTTCCTCAAACCGTCGGCGAGGGCTTCGTCCTCGACCGGACCGGCATAAATCAATTCACCGCCCTGCGCCCACATCGAGACCGCCAGGGTCTGGAAGAAATCTTCGCGGTAGGTGGAAAGCGAAGGCTGGAGCCGGAGCCGGGCCGCGTGCAGACGGAACGGCGCGATTCCGAGCCGTTGCTTGAATGCGAGCATCGTCCCATCCAAGGACATCTCCTCGTCGGGAGAACCACCGGTTTCCCAATCGACGAGAACAAGCTCAGGGTACTTCCAGAGATTGCTCATCGGCGCGTCTTTGCCGAAGGCCTTGCGGAAGGCGAAAGGAAAGCGGCCGTTGATTTCGAAATAACGGGTGACCACCGCACGGAACTTCCGGATGCGGAGCATCGCATCATCCATGCCGGAGGCGTCCGCGGTCAGGTCCTCCAGACGGCCCTGCGTCATCGAAAGCAATTCCTGGGCGCCGGAAAGCTCCGGCAGGGGCGCGCTGCGCCGATAGTATCCCTGCCCTTTCTCCACCTTCGCGATCGGCGAGGCCGGATCGCATGACATGATCGAGAAATGATAGCGCAACGATGCGTCCGAGTAATTGCCGTTGAGTTGGAGGCGCGTGAGCCGGATCAACTCGGTGCCCTTGATTGCATCGGAAGGATTGCCTGGGAGCAAAGTGGGGAGAATGTCCGATAGCTGCTTGCGGAGACTCATAAGGTTTTGGGACGACCTGCGTGCCTCAACCAATCCAATTCCGCGGTCCCACGATCTTCAAGTCCCAAAAGGAAGGATTTTGGAAATTCAGCGGAAGATGGTAGGTTTTTTGAAGGAAATAGCCGGAACACTTGTCCTAACCGGTGATCACGACCACTTTGTCATCATGAATTTCAAAATCGC
>DATLIO010000470.1:0-7237 GCA_035539355.1 Luteolibacter sp. | reverse complement strand
GGCCGCTCTCGCCATCGAGAAACTGGCCGCTGCGAACGGCGGCAAGTTCCCCGACGAAGCCACCGCCAACCGGACACTCGCCGGGTTCCATGACGTCTGGGGCGGCAAGCTCCACTATCACCAATTGAATTCACGCAGCGTCCGGCTGATCAGCGAGGGGCCTGAACGGAAAATGTACAGCCCTTGGAACACCGGCGTGATCGTCAATTACTCGCCTCCTGAAACCGAAGCCGGTTCTTCATGGATCGACCGCTTCCGGCCGAAGGAACCATGGCTCGAAATCCGGAAACGCCAGTTCTCGGTGAAAGAGGACACGCCCACCGCAACGATCGATCTGCCGGGCTACAGCGTCAGTTCGTTTTCGGGCGGACAGAACCGGATGGAAGGCGCCGCCTATTTCCGGTTCTTCACGTGGCTGATCCTCGGGACGGCGATCATTTACATCCCCTTCGCCCTGCTTTACCGGCCGAAAACCTATCTGCATGAATAAAGTTCATGTTCAAGGCCGTTTGAAACTTACTTCAATGCACATCCGGTTGTTAGATATCCACATCCGGTTGTCATCAATTCGGCGGGTGGGTAGTAAACTCGCAAACCCAAAACCGCGTTACGGGCGCGGTCATCCTCACGGATACCGCGCCCGGACGCTTGATTCCAAGCTTTCCATTCCGTCGTTCCAACCGGGACGATTTCCGCCGGATACCTTTCACGGCGGTTCGTGAATGCTGGCCGCACTCGTTCCGGGGGGAAATGATGCGGCCGCTCACGGACCGCCGGATATCCATCAACCGTTCAGCTTCGCGAGCGATTTCGGCAAGAAGACCCCGTCCTTGCGGATCAGTTTCCCGTCGAAGTAGATCTCCCCGCCGCCGTAGTCCTTGCGCTGGATGTTGACCATGTCCCAGTGGACCTGCGAACGGTTGCCGTTGTCGGCGATTTCGTAGGCCTGGCCCGGGGTGAAGTGGAACGATCCGGCGATCTTTTCGTCGAAAAGGATGTCGCGCATCGGCTCCCGGATCACCGGATGGAACCCGAGCGCGAATTCGCCGATGTAGCGCGAGCCCTCGTCACTATCGAGGATCTTGTTGAGCGCCTTCGTTTTCCCGCCGGCTTCGGCTTTGACGATCTTCCCTTTGGAGAACTCCAGTTTGATCGAATCAAACCCGATGCCCTGGTAGATCGTCGGCGCGTTGTAGGTGACGACGCCTTCCACGGAATCGCGGACGGGCGCGGTGAAAACCTCGCCGTCGGGGATGTTGTAGTTGCCGCCGCAGATGACGGCCGGGATGCCCTTGATCGAGAATTTCAGGTCGGTGCCCGGGCCCTTGATGTGCACCTTGTCGGTCGCTTCCATCAGCTTCTTCAGCGCGTTCATCGCGGGAACGAGCGCCTTGTAATCGAGCAGGCAGACGTTGAAGTAGAAATCCTCGAACGCTTCGGTGCTCATGTTCGCCTGCTGCGCCATCGAAGGGCTCGGCCAACGGAGCACGCACCAGCGGGTCTTTTTCACGCGATGGTCCAGCACCGGGCGCATGTGCTTCATCGCGAGCTGCATTTTCGGCGCGGGCACGTCGGACGTTTCGGAAATGTTGTAGCCGCCGCGGACGGCGATGTAGGCGTCCATGTCCTTCATCTCGGCGAGCAGGTGCTTCGCGACGACGGAATATTGGTCGTCTTCCGCGCCTTTGAGCATCTCGCGGGTCAGGCGGGCCTGATGGATGCGGATGAACGGAAACGCGCCTTTCGCCCGCGCTTCACGGATCAGCGCGAGGCCGATCGAATCCGGCACGTCGTAGAGATCGATGAGGACTTTCTCCCCTTTTTTCAGAGCCGTGGAATAGCGGACCAACTGGCGGGCGAGTGCGTCGATTCTGGCGTCGTGCATGCGCGTGAAACTAGATGCCGGAACGCGGGTTGTCCACGCGCCAGATCCGCGAAAACAATAAACTTGGCATCGCTCCCCCGGTCCCTAAACCAAGCGCATGGTTCTCGGCATCCTCGGCTCCGGATCCGGCTCGAACATGCAGGCGATCCTCGACGCGATCGACGCCGGCACGCTCGACGCCCGCATCGCCCTCGTCCTCTCGGACAACCCGGACGCGTTCATCCTCGAACGCGCCGCGAAACGCGGCATCCCCACCGGCATCATCGATTGCCACGGTTTCAAAACGAAATACCCCGAAGAAGCGCAGGCCGAAACCGCCGCCCGGCTCAAGGACGCCGGGGTCGAACTCGTCTGCCTCGCCGGATTTCTCCGTCTCGTGAAACGCCCGCTGCTCGATGCTTTCCCCGGGCGGATCATCAACATCCACCCTTCCCTGCTGCCCGCTTTCCCCGGTCTGGAATCGTGGAAACAGGCGCTCGAAGCCGGTGCCTCCGAATCCGGCTGCACCGTCCACTACGTCGACGAGGGGATGGATACCGGCCCGGTGATCGTGCAGGAAAGCGTGCCGATCCTTCCCGACGACACCGACAAAACCCTCCACGCCCGCATCCAGGTGGTCGAACACCGGCTTTATCCCGAAGCGATCCGCAAGGTGGCTGGCTCTGTCCGGGCTTGAGAAATTGCGGACTTCCCGCTAGTCTCTGGCATGAGTGTCGAAGAAATGGCTCTGAATCTTCCCCGCGCGGAAAAGCTGCGGCTCATGGAAGCGCTTTGGGAGGATCTGAGCGGTGATCCCGATTCCATTCCTTCGCCGGCCTGGCACGAACAGGTTCTCCGGGACACCGAAGCACGTTTGGAAGCTGGAAAAGAGCAGCAGATCGATTGGGAAGAAGCGAAACGTATCCTTGGGAAAGCCCGGTGAAGATCCAGATTCTCGCATCCGCCGTCGATGACCTGCGGGACGGCCGGGAGTTTTATGAACTCCAGGAAAAGGGCGCCGGCGACTACTTCCAGAAACATCTGATTTCCGACATCGATTCGCTCGCTCTCTACGGAGGCATCCATCGCAAAGTATTCGGTTACCACCGCCTCCTCTCAAAACGTTTTCCCTACGCGATCTACTATCGGATGAATACTCCGGATGAAATTGTCGTTTACCGGGTGCTCGATTGCCGACGAAATCCCCTCGCGATCCGCAAATCGCTCGATTCCTGATCCATGTCCACGTGGCGTCCCATTTCCCGGCCTTCCTGGTGGCAGCGCATTCTTCCCGAATGGCTGCACGCGCCGGTGCGTTGGGTGTTCTGGCTGGGCGTGACGGGCGTGGTGGCGTTCGCCGGCTTCCTGTTTTTCTACTTCATGCTCGCGATGGAGTTCGATCTCAAGGAGGTCGCTTCGCTTCCCGCGGCGAACCGGTTTTACGACCGCAAGGGCATCGAGATCGACGCTCCATCCGGCACGGGACAAAAGCTCGCGAAACGGAGTGATCTGCCGGAATTCCTCGTGCAGGCGCTGCAGGCCCGTGAGGACGCCCGGTTCTTCGAACACATCGGCGTCGATTTCCGCGGACTCGCGCGCGCAACGGTGCGGAATCTCAAAGACGGCGATTTCACGCAGGGCGCATCGACGCTTTCCATGCAGCTCGCCCGGAACACCTACGAGATCCGGGCGAAGTCGATGCACCGCAAGTTTCTCGAGATCGCGCTCACGCTGCGGATCGAGGCCCGCTACTCGAAGGACGAAATCCTCACGAATTACCTGAACCGCATTTATTTCGGTTCCGGCGCGCATGGCATCGAACAGGCCGCGGAAACGTATTTCGGCAAACCGGTCCGCGAACTCGACGAAAGCGAATGCGCGATGGTCATCGGCATCATCCGCGGGCCGCACATTTTCTCGCCGTTGCGGAATCCGAAAGGGGCGATCGAGCAACGCGACCAGACGCTCAACCGGATGGTCGCGATGGGTTTCATCACCGATGAAAAACGGCAGCAGATCGAGGCAACCCCCATCCGCCTTTCCACCGATGAACAGGACACGGCCCAGCGTTCCTACGCGCTGCAGGCGATCCGCCGGGAGCTGGAAAAAATCCTCGAGGAAAACGACATCCGCGCCGACGGGCTGATCATCCATACGACCCTCGACATCGGTTGGCAGCAGCGCCTTGAAACCGAACTCGGCCGTGCCGTTTCGGATCTCGAAGCCGAGCGCACCTGGCCCCATGCGAAACCGGGGACCTACCAACCCGGAACCGAGCCGAAATACATCCAATACGCGGCGATCACCACGGAAACGAAAACCGGTGGCACGCTCGCGCTGATCGGCGGCCGGGATTTCAGCCATTCGCGTTTTGACCGGACGAAATCCCGGCGCGACCTCGGATCGGCGTTCGAACCTTTCGTCGCGGCCGCCGCCGCCGAACGGGGACGCCTGGTGTTTCCCGGAAAGCCGGTGCTCACCGGCCGCCAGATCGGTCCCGCCGAAGTCGAGCGGCTCGCCAAACGCTGCGGACTCTCCGGCCCGTTCCTCGATACCGAGGATCTTTTCCGCGGATCGGTCGCCGCCACCCCCATGGAAATGTCGATCGGCCTGGCGACGCTCGGCAACGCCGGCAAACGGCCGACGCCTTTCATCATCCGGGAAATCAAGGACGCTTCGGGCAAGTCCCTCTACAAGGCGCAGAGCCGCCTGACGCCGGCATTGAGCCCGCAGGCCGCGAATGAAGCGACGACCGTGCTGGCGAACCGCGCCGGGACCCGCTGCTTCACCGGCGCGACCGGATCGGAACGCGACGCCTGGACACTGCGGCTCGGCCCCGGCGGGTCGACGGCCATCTGGATCGGATTCGACCAGCCGGCGGCCATCGCGCGGGAACCGCGTTTGAAAGCGTTGCTTGACGAATTTGTCCGCCGTCTGGGCAATGACTAGCGGGCGTTTCCGGCTTTCTCCTTGAATCCGGGCGTCTTTCTGGAATGCTGTCCCCCCGCATGCAGGCCGTCCAATTCGAACAATCGGTGCTTTCGATCCTGAAGCGGGACCGTCGTTTTGATCCGGAAGCTTACTTTTTCCTGAAGGATGCGCTCGATTTCACGCTCAAGCGCGTGACCGACGGAAGCGGCAATTCCCGGCACGTCAGCGGACCGGAACTGCTTTCCGGTTTCCGCGACCATGCGCTCGAACAATACGGACCGATGGCCGCGACCCTCATGAACGAGTGGGGCCTCCGCAAATGCCGCGACGTCGGCGACATGGTTTTCCACCTCATCGAGGAGCAGGTCTTCGGCAAACAGGATTCCGACAAGAAGGAGGATTTCTCCGAAGTGTTCGATTTCCAGGAAGCGCTCACGAAACCGTTCCTGCCGAGAAAGCGCACGACACGCCGTCCCGCGCACGGTCGCCGGACGGTCAGCTGATTTGTTCCGGTGCCGGCTCCTCCGGCGGAAGCGGCGGGATGTTGGCGGACGGAGGTTTCACCCACGACGGCGCCTTCGGCGAGATATCCAGACGGATCGCCACGAACGCCATCGCCAGAAGCCCCACATACGAGGCATGGCCCCAGGTCACGACCGTCGCGACCGCGAGCACGAACGGCATGCAGATGAGCAGCGCGATCACCATGCCGCTGGGCTTCACCTCATAAGCCAGCACCACCAGCCGGAGCTGCGAACGCGCCAGGGCCAGCCCCGTGCAAACGTAACAGATCACCGCGCTGACGGCGGTGAAGTGGTAGATCCAACCGCATTCGTTGGTCATTCCCGCCGTCATCGCGAGCGCGGCACCGCAGCCCAGCAACATCGATCCGAGATAGAGCATCAGGATGAAAATCCGCCCGGCGATCGATCGGAAAGCGGAGGCCGCGATCACTCCGGCGCACATCAGGGCGGAACCTCCGACGACCGTGGCGGAACAGGCCAGTTCATACCACCATTCCACTTCACCCAGAACGTAGCGCACGACCACGAAAGGAAGCAGCGAGACGAAGGTCAGCGTGCAGAGACCCCACAAGGTCAGGAATTTCCCGAGGACGATCTTCCACCTGCCCAGCTTCGTGAGCAGCAGGAGTTCATGATTCCCCTCCTCCAGCTCCTGTCCCATGACAAGGATGCCGCCCAAGGGCATGACCAGCATGCAGACGACGGCCACCGTCGCCCAGAAAGGCCCCGAAGCCCACATCAGCTCGATGTTGAGCATGCCCACATGCTCGCTGATTTTGGAAACCTCCCCGCGCTGGAACTCGAGGATCGTCGCCAGGATCGCGAGGATCTGGATGACAAGGAACGGAATGACGAAGCTGCCCCGCCGCATGCTCTGGCGGAGTTCCTTCGTGGTCATCGGCCCGAGCGACTCGGGAAGATCATGTTTCCAAACCGTATCCAACGCTGGCATAGCCTATAGACGGAAAAGCAGGATCGCCGAGCGGAAATCCTTGGCCCCGGAAGAATGTTCTGTAACCGCGGGGCAGGTCGGGCGGACCTTTCGCCCCCCACCTCGTCGCCGGACTCACCGTCGCCCGATGGAGAAAAAAATTCACCGCGGTGCTCACCGAAACCCTCCGGCGGCATCCACGGTGATTTTCAAAACAGACCGGACGAGCCTCAGCCCTTCTTGTCCAGATTCGCCTGAAGCTCTTCGGCGGTCGGAGT
Source organism: Luteolibacter sp. (assembly GCA_035539355.1). Lineage (GTDB taxonomy): Bacteria > Verrucomicrobiota > Verrucomicrobiia > Verrucomicrobiales > Akkermansiaceae > Luteolibacter. The sequence continues at coordinate 709 of DATLIO010000470.1, read as the reverse complement.
CGCGGACTGGACACCTTTCTCCGGAACAGGCACTCCGGCGATCCATGCGATCGCGTTGAGCACGACCTTGCGTTGGTCGTCGTTCGCCCAGTTCTTGTGGAAATGGCCGCCGGTGAAACCGAATGCCTTGCCGCCACCCAGAGCCGCCGGGCGCTCGTAGGCCCACATCACGTGCTGTGGCTCCTTGCGGTCCAGCACGGCCGCGCGGACGTGGGGGTTGTTCTCATGGGCACCGTCCTTGCGGGTCAGGGATTCCGCAGGTGGCAGGTCGGTGAGGATCGGAGTCACGCCCTCCATGTTCTCACGGAAGCGCATGTGGTAGTACCACTCGTCGCGGGTGGTGAAATCGTTCACGCCCTTGGTGATCTCGTGGGTCGGGATCTTGAACTTCGCGTCCCAGTGAGGGTTCACCGACCAATCGGTTTCGAAATAACCGCCCAGCACGTCGAGGAACGTGTTGCCACCTTCGCCTTTCGGCACTTCGACCGCGTAGTGGAGGCATCCGATACCGACACCCGCGGCTGCCATTTTCTTCAGATCCGCGAGCTCCTTCATCGCCGGGTGTCCGCCACCACCGTCGGAATAGATGATGACCGCCGAAGCGCCGTCAAAAATCGATTTGTCCTGCGGCCAGCCGTAGGAAGTCACCACCGCCTCGATCGGCAGGCCGCTTTTGTTGATGTCCTCGGCGAGGAGCATGCAGCCGGCG
>DATLIO010000469.1:0-3628 GCA_035539355.1 Luteolibacter sp. | reverse complement strand
TCGTAAAGCGACAGCGTTTCCTTCGCATTCGCCTCCTGCTGGGACGCTTCGATCGTCGAGAAATAAGCACGAACCACGGCGGCGGCCAGCGACTGGCGGGCATAGCGGTAATCGGCCTCAAGCGCCTCGCTGTCCGCTTCGGCGGCCGCTTTCTTCGATCGCACACGGCCCCATACATCGGCTTCCCATGACGCCCCGAAGCCGATGCCGGTGACCCATCTTCCCGAAGAGTCGTCACTCGTGCTGCTGTCCATCGAGCCGCCGGCATTTTCGACGCCGGTCCCGCCCAGGTCCGGCGGGTCGATGCCAAAACCACTCCGTTCGAAGATCTCGCGCTGCTGCCGTTCGCCGAGCCCCTTGAGGCTGGCACGGGGATAAAGCGCACCCGCCGCCACGCGGACCGCCGCTCTGGAGGCTTCCACCTTGGCCGCCGCCGCAGCGAGATCCGGATTCCTGCGGACGGCATCCTCGACCAACCGGTTGAGCTCGGGATCACCGAAAGTCCTCACCCAGTTCGGCACCACTTCCCCCTTGGCGTGGCTGCCCGACCAGCTCGCCGGAATGCTCGCCCGCGCGCCCTCGCCCAGGATGTCGGCACCACTGGGCGGCATCGGGATCTTGCACGAGGCAAGCGCGAAGCAACCGACACCTGTTAGAAAATATTTCCTCATGGCGCGCATCAGTGGAGTTTGAAGACGAACCAATCCATCTTGGTCGAGACCCGCAGGAACACCTTGCGCACGATGTGCACCGCCGTCCCTTTTTCGGTGAAGATCGCGCCCTGGCCGCGGGCACCCGCCGCAAGGAACATCCCGCGGTCCTTTTCACCCAACTTCAGCCTCACACCGATCCGTTGTTCGGGTGCGGCCTCGTTCGGCGTGTTGGCCATCGTGCCGGCGATGGGCATCTGGCCCTGCGCGGTCGCCCAGAGGATGGAGTCGACCGTGCACTTGATGATCTGGTTCGGATGGGTCTTCAGCAGGATCTCCGTCTCATCGCCGGGCTTCACATAGCGCAGCTCGTTCTGACGGAAGAACGCGATCACCCATTGGTCGTCGTCCTCGATGAAACTCATCACGGGTGACATGACCAGCTGCGTGGCGCGCGCTCCGGGACGAAGCGCCAGGTTCGCCACGCGGCCCGCCGCGGGAGCCAGGTAGACCGTCCCCTCGAGATCGTATTTCGCGTTCGCGAGGTCTGACTCGGCTTTCGCGATCTTGGCTTTCGCTTCCGCGATCAAATCGATCTCCCCGTCGCTCGTGAGCGCCGAGAGCTGCTGTTTCACCCGGGATTCCTCGGCCAGCGCTCCCGCGATCTCGCTTTCCAGCGTGCCGAGATCCGACTGCGCTTTCTCAAGGTCCGCACCACGTCCCGCACCGGCGCCCGCCAGGTTGGTGAACTGGCTCACGCGCTTCTTCGCGAGATCCATCTGGCTGTTCAGGGCCGCGATCTTCGCCTGCGCGCTTTTCACCTGGAATTCAAAGCTTCGTTTCGATGCCTCGGCGGTGACGAATCCGATTTTCGCGCTTTCAAGATTCGACTCGGCCGCCTTCACGGCGAGTTCGAACGGCACCGGATCGATCTTGAACAACACGTCGCCCTTCTTGATCGGCCGGTTCGGCTCGATGGGGACTTCCGTCACCTGACCGGTCACCCGCGGAACAATCGGAATGACGTAGTTGATCGTGCGGACGTCGGATGACGACGGGCAGAAAATGTTCAGCAGCAGGATGAGCGCCGTAAGACCGATGATCGGGATCGTGATGACGATCACCTGGCTGACGATGGTCCACGGAAGCCACTTGAGCTTGATGAAGATCAACCAGACGAAGAACGAATAAACGCCGAGAATGAGGATGTCCATCAGGCTTGGTGGTGCGAGCTGTCAGTTTGGGATTCGGGTCCGGCCTCTTTTTTGCCGTGGCCGTGGGAATCATCCTCATCCGTTCCATAAGCGAGCTTGTGCAGGACCGGTTTCGTGTAGGCCCAGAGCCAGGCGATCGGCCAGAGCAGCCCACCGAAGAAAAGCGAAAGCAGGCACAGGCACTGGATGGCCTTCGTCTGGGGATGCTTTTTCTTCTCGGCGATCTTTTCCGGCAGGATGTGGACCAGCCAGAAAACCGCGATCCCTACGGCCGGCACGAGGATCAGGACGACCCACGCAAGCACGTCGGCGGCCTTGTCGAGGGCTTCCCCGTGCAGGAACGAAGCCTCCGCAGCCATGGGGTGGAAGGTGGAGATAGCCGCCCAGAGCCAAAGCCAGGACCTCGACCAGCGGCTTGGCCGCGATGATGTGAAATTGGCCATTTTATTTGAAAACTCTTTGAATCCAGCAGCGTTTTTCTTCGCCGAACATCAGGTTGTATCAGATCATAATCTTTCACTTTTTCCAATAGGACCTTGGTCCTATTGGGTTCCGGAGGCCTTCATACAAAGGGGGCGTTTCCTTCATAATCACTCCGGCCGGCACGCCTTATCCCGCCCCCCGGTCCTGTGGAGGACCTTCGGATCCGGAGCCCATTTCAAGCAACCGGACACGCCTGCCGCCGGCTCCGTAGATCTTGCCGGCCACCGTCAGAAAGAATGCCGTGGACCAACCGCACATCAGGATGCCGGTGAGCGCCTCAACCCCCGCGAGGAGACGCCAGCCGTCCTTGAGGACGAGATCGCCATAGCCGACCGTGGTGTAGGTGGTCAGCGAGAAATACAGGGAGGATTCGAAATCAGGAAGGCATTGGCGCCAGAAATAGAAACCGGCCCAAAGGGCGATCTCGATCCAATGGATGGCGACCACCCACGCGGCGACACGGATGAGCAGCCACGCCCGTGGAACGATCCGTGATTCATCCGATGTCTTCGGCACCGGAACCCGCCACATCATGAGCGCGAGACCGAAACCATGGATGAGCACGGTGAACGAAAGCAGCAGGAATGCGATCGCGAGCATCAGGAGCATGCCGTCTCAGGGGAATGCGTGGGAAGACACCGTCAGAGGCTTTCCACTATTTTTTTCAGCCGCTCCAGACTATCCTCCCTGAGGCGCCCCTTTCCGAGTTCTTCGAGAATCCAGATCCCGGCATTCTTTTCCGGGCAATAGATGATCTCAAAGTGGTCCGAGGTTTTCGCATAGTACATCTTGCTTCCCGCGTTCTCGCCGATGAAGGCCATGTATTTTTCATACCATGGATCCGAAACCGTCTTGAAAATGTGGTTCGCGAATTCCTTCAATTCCTCGACGCCCATCACGCGGATGGTTTTCAGAATCGAGCGGCGCCGGGCCTCGTTGACTTCTTCCGGACTCGGTTGTTCGTCATACATAATATTGAATTCCTGGTTGTTGGTTACGTTCAGCGGGTCTTGTTGAAACCTTCGATGGCTTCCGCCAGAGAGGTGAATCGATCGAGAGTCCCTGTCTTCCCTTCCACGCCTTCAACGCGCAGCATGTCGCGGACGCTGGCACGGGCTTCGACGAGGCGGAATGCGATGCCGCGCCGGGCGAGCTCTCCGTGGAGATTGGCCATCATCCTCGCTCCCGCGATGTCGATCTGGGGGGATGTGGACAGGTCGCAGATGACGAGCTGGATGGGTTCACGGCTTGCGTCGACCCGTGCCAGCACGGTTTCCAGGA
>DATLIO010000468.1:0-2745 GCA_035539355.1 Luteolibacter sp. | reverse complement strand
CTCGTAGGATCAGGCAATCATTCAGGAGGTGTGGGTATTGTGGAATCGGGTTCCGATGAGGCATGGTGTCCTCGTCATGAAACTCCAATCCAAGATCGCTCTCATCACCGGCGGCAGCCGCGGACTGGGACGCAACACCGCCCTGAAATTCGCCCGTGAAGGGGCGGATGTCGTTCTCACCTACCGCACCGGAAAGTCCGAAGCCGAAGAGGTTGTTTCCGAAATCGAAGCGCTCGGCCGCAAAGCCGTCGCGCTGCCGCTCGACACGGGCAAATCGGAAACCTTCGCCGCGTTCGCCGATTCGCTCCGTGGATTGCTCGCGGAAAATTGGAACCGCGGGACCTTCGATTTCCTCATCAACAACGCGGGCATGGATGTCCGCGGGACTTTCGAAACGACGAGCGAGGAAGACTTCGACCGTCTCTCGGACGTGCATTTCAAAGGCGTCTTCTTCCTCACGCAGCGGCTGCTTCCCCTGATCGCCGACGGCGGACGGATCGTGAACACGTCGACCGGCCTCGCCCGGTTCACTCTGCCGGGTTACGCGGCCTATGCGGCGATGAAAGGTGCGGTGGAAACGCTGACCCGCTACCTGGCGAAGGAACTCGGGCCGCGGGGAATTACGGCGAACATCGTAGCTCCCGGACCGGCTGAAACCGATTTCACAGCGGCGTCCCTCGGGAACCCGGCGGTGCGCGACATGATCGTTTCGCAAACCGCGCTCGGCCGCACCGCGAAGCCGGATGACATCACGGGCGTCGCCCTTTTCCTCTGCTCGGAAGAAGCCCGCTGGGTCACCGCCCAGCGCATCGAAGCCTCCGGCGGTCTCTTTCTCTGAAATCCATCACCTCGTTAACTGACAACTCATCAACATCATCATGAAAACCAGCCAATCCAAAGTCGTCCTCATCACCGGAGCCAGCAGTGGCATCGGCGAAGCCACCGCCCGTCATCTCGCCGCACTCGGCCACACGGTCGTCCTCGGCGCCCGTCGCACGGACCGTCTCGAAGTCATCGCAAAGGAAATCCGCGAAGCGGGCGGGACTGTTGAATTCAAATCGCTCGATGTCACGAGCCTCGAAGACACCCAGGCGTTCGCTGATTTCGCGATCTCGAAATTCGGTCGTGCCGATGTGATCGTGAACAACGCAGGCGTGATGCCGCTTTCACCACTGCACGAACTGAAGATCGCCGAGTGGAACCAGATGATCGACGTGAACATCCGTGGTGTGCTCCATGGCATCGCCGCGGTGCTGCCCCACATGCAGTCGCGGAAATCCGGACAGGTGATCAACGTTTCATCGATCGGTGGTTTCCAGGTTTGGCCGACGTGTGCGGTGTATTCCGGAACCAAGTTCGCCGTGCGCGCGATTTCCGAAGGTCTGCGCCTGGAAAACAAGGATGTGCGCGTGACGATCATTTCGCCGGGCGTGGTGGAGTCCGAACTCGCCCACACGATTTCCGACCCGGGAACGAAGGCGATGATCGATGATTTCCGCGCCATCGCGCTCAAAGCGGAAGCGATCGCGAAAGGCATCGCCTATGCCATCGAGCAACCGGCGGATGTCGATGTGAACGAGATCATCATCCGTCCGACGGCCGGCGCGCAATGATATCGACGGCTTGACGCAACGGCGGGAGTCATGTCATGACTCCCGCCGTTACCTTTTCACGTCATGCGTGTCCTTCGTTCCAAGCCCTGATCGAGAAGCGTTCCTCCAATTGCGGAGGAAAGCGATCGAGGCATGCCGCCACCTTTGAAGGCGGCTTTTTGGAACTTTGAAAAAGTCGCGGGCGAATCGTGTCCGCGCGATGACACGCATGAAACAAAACGAAGCCGAAGAGCTGCTTTCGCTGCTGCCCAGCGGACGCACGCTCTTCACCTATGGTCGCGATTGGTATGCCGTCTCCCTTCTGGAGATGGCATCGCGCCGATCCGATCCGGAAGAAATCAGGAGAAGCCAGCTCGGCCGGCTTTTCCACAAACCGCAGATCAAACTCTGGATGGGGATGCTCGGAAAACGGGCCTTCTCAGGGGAAGATCTGTCGATGTTCTGGCCTGACGAAACGGAAACCTACCGGCTGACGGCAGGCCTTTTCAGCGGCTGGACGCAGACGACGCGAAAAGGGAACTCGGGCTGGAACATCGTGCTCCAGCTCAACCTCAACAACGGCGACGCCACGTGGATGGAGAAGAAATTTCCCGACCGGGAATACGATCCGTTCGAGTGGAGTTTCCATCCGGTCAACACCGGTCGGCACCGCACGCTCGCGTGGGCGAGGATCGATCTCGATTGGGAAACCGGCGAGGCGTTGATCGAGGAAATCCAGAATGACCGGCTTCGGGAAGTCGGGGGATTCGTGGAGAAAATCCGGAAGCGGGATCTCAAGACGATCTGTCTGTGGGGCACCGAAGTCGATTCGAGGTTCGTCATCCGTTATTGGGAGCAACGGCTCCGGCTTTCGCGGCACTGGTGGGACGAGGCGATGCTTTGCGCGACGCTGCGTTTCATCGTCCATGAGCTGGGAATCCGCCGGATCTACTATCACAGCCCGGTCAGCGGGGCGCGGTTGAAGGGAGTGAAAGACGCGCCGTTTTCCCTCTACTCCGATCTGCCGAGGAAGTTCTGTTTCGAACGGACGGAAGAAACGCCGGAGTTCGTCGGAAAACCTCGCCGGAGCCTGCGGGAAGGCCTATGGATGCATCGGTTGATCCTCTGAATCTTTTTGTTGCATTCAACAAAT
>DATLIO010000467.1:0-2916 GCA_035539355.1 Luteolibacter sp. | reverse complement strand
TCCCTTGCCAGCGCTTCCAAAACCCGGCCCGCCGCGATCAGCCCGAAGCTGGCCGTCACATGCGTGGCCGTGCCGTAACCGGATTCACAGGAAAGCCGCAGATTCGTCCCTTCCGGCCGTTCGCAGGAAACCGAGCCATCGCATTGCGGGAAAAGCGGTGGCTCATCGGAAAACACCGCATCGATCCCGAGCGGATCAGGTTTGCTGCTGATCGGCGTCTTGGGAAATCCATGATCACTCCGGAGCGTGCGCCGGAGCTGGTGGAGCAGCGCGTCTTTCCCGCTGTAGGCGAGGTCGGTCACCCGGATCCGCGTCGGATCGCGCCGGCCGCCCGCTCCACCGCAGGTCACGATGGGAATCCCCCGGCGACGGCATTCAGCCACGAGCAGCGCCTTGTGTTTCACCGAATCGATCGCATCGAGCACGGCATCGAAACCCCGGTCCAGGATCTCAGCGGCGTTCCGTTCGGTGAAAAACGTATGCAGGATCTCCACTTCGCAGGCCGGATGGATCGCCCGCGCACGGTCCGCCATCGCATCGGCTTTCTGCCTGCCGATCTGCCCGTCCATCGCATGAAGCTGACGGTTCACGTTGGTGACGCAGATTTCATCGAGATCCACCAGCGTGAGATGGCCGATGCCCGAGCGGGCCAGCGATTCCACCGCCCACGAACCCACACCGCCGATGCCGATCACCGCGACCCGCGCCGTCAGGAAACGTTCCAACGCGGGTTGCCCGTATAGCCGTGCGATGCCGCCGAACCGGTGATGTGAATCGCTCTCCGTCACGCGCGGAAGATGTCGCGGAATCGCCCGGAGTCACGAAACAAATCCACCCGCCCATTGCCAAAGCAGCGCTTTTCCGGCACAATTCCTCATGCACGACCTGCACATCCATCTCGGCGGCGCGGTCCCGTCATCCGTCCTCTGGGAAATTCTCTGCGACAACGGCCTGCGCACGGAATACGTCGATTTCAACACGTTCCACGATTCGCTCACGGCGCGCCCGAATGAGGTGAAATCCCTCGATGACTTCCTCGGCCGTTATTTCCAGCTCACCGAGCAGATCCAGTCGTCCCCCTCCGCCGCCAGCGTTTCCGCGTATCAGGTCGTCGCCAAAGCTTTCCGCCGCGCCCAGGTCCGCGCGATCGAACTCCGGTTCAATCCGCAGAAACGCCGCCGCCACGGTCTGCACACGATGGACGCCATCATCCTCGCGGTCATGCAGGGCCTCGAGCGCGCCACCCTTCATTATGGCGTGGAAACCGGCATCATCCTTTCGCTCGGCCGGGATCTCCCTCTCGAGGCGAACTGGCAGATCATCGAAGCGGCGATCAAATGGCGCAGCCGCGGCTCGCTCAACGGAGCCAACGGCGTCGTCGGCATCGACATGGCCGGACCGGAATCCCGCTCGCTCGAACTCAGCAAACCCTGGATGAGCGAAGTCGCCGCGATGATGGAAAAGGCCCGCGACGCCGGATTGAAAATCACCTACCACGTCGGCGAAAGCGAAGGCACCGGCCCCGAAGGCATGCGCCGCGTCATCGAATCGATCCGCCCGGACCGCATCGGCCACGGCATCGAAATGCGCCGCACCGAGGGCAAGAAACGTGAGGCACTCGTCAGCATGCTCCGCGAAAACAACATCTGCCTCGAGCTCTGCCCCACGGTCAATCTGGTCACAAGGGTCATCGATGACTTGTCCCAGATCGGTCACTTCGTCCGCGATCTCGCGAAAAACGAAATCCCTTTCTGCATCAACACGGACAACCCGTATCTCATCCACACCAACCTGAAGCGCGAATACGATCTCGTGGCTTCGGAACTGGGGAACGACGCGGCACCCTTGCTCGACCTCTCCACCGCCCACGCCGCGCGCCACCGCTTCCTCAGCGAGTGAGTTCCGATGTTGCGTCCGGCGACGGCTCCGGCCAGTCTCGGATCATGCGCCCCGTCCTCATCGCCGCGTTGCTTTGCGTCCGCCTTTCCGCCGCGGAAGAACCTGCCGTCGCCCCGACCACTCCACCGACCCAGGCGGACATCCCTTACGGCACGCATGAACGCCACAGGCTGGATTTCTACAAGGCAGCTTCGGAGAAGCCCACCCCGCTCCTGTTCCACGTCCACGGCGGCGGATGGACCGCGGGCGACAAAGGAAAGGTGAATCCGAAGCCCTATCTCGAGGCCGGCATTTCCGTCGTCTCGATCAACTACCGTTACTCATGGCAGGCGCAGATCGACGGTGTCATCCCGCCCGTCAAAGCTCCGCTTGAAGACGCGGCAAGGGCTCTCCAGTTCGTCCGCTCGAAAGCCGCCGAATGGAACATCGACAAGCAACGCATCGCCGCGACCGGTGGTTCCGCCGGAGCCTGCACCAGTCTCTGGCTCGCGATGCACGACGACATGGCGGATCCGAAAAGCAGTGATCCGATCGCCCGTGAATCGACCCGCCTTCTCTGCGCGGCCGCCACCCGCGGCCAGACATCGCTCGATCCGAAGGAACTCATCGTCTGGACACCGAACAGCCGTTACGGCGGCCACGCGTTCGGCTTCATGGATCCGCACAACATCAAATCCCGCGACACCCGTTTCGCGGAATTCCTCTCGCACCGCGACGAACTGCTTCCGCTGATCAAACAATACTCACCCATCGAACTCGCATCGAAGGACGATCCACCGATCTATCTCTTCTACAGCACTCCGCTCGCGTTCGGACAAATTGAGAAGGACCCGACCCACACCTCGAACTACGGCGTGAAGCTTCATGAGAAACTCGTATCGCTCGGAGTCCAAAGCGAGTTCGTCTATCCCGGCGCACCCGATGTGAAACATCCGACCACCGAAGCGTTCCTCATCGATATGATGAAACGCTGAAAAGAACCGCCATGTCAGGGTGATGGAGGAATCACTTCGATTC